>CABTWP010000100.1 GCA_902488525.1 uncultured Collinsella sp. | reverse complement strand
CACCCTCCCCCGCGCCTCGCGGACAAAAAACGCGCCGCCGCCATAATGGCAACGGCGACAGAGCCACCACAAAGGTGCCTGTCCCCTTTGTGGTGGTTTTTATGGTGATGGGTTAACAATTGGGTCGCGTGGAGGCGGCAGTCGCTGAGTACGGCTAAGATGTTTACCCGTTAGCATCATGCAAGCGAAAGGCGGTCGTCTCCCATGCAGCAGAACGACGAGACACGTTTCGAGGATTTTGTCGGACTGATTAGCGGGCTGTACAAGGAGATTCAGCGTATCAAGACGTCCGAGGGCGCAAGGCTGGGCCTCAAGGGCTCCGACGTTATGTGCCTGTACTACCTGGAGCGCAGCAAGGACGGCATGACCGGCGCCGATCTGGCTCGCGTGGCCGGCGTGACGCGCGCTGCCGTTTCGCGCACGCTGGCGCACCTGGAGGAGGGCGGCTTTGTCGAGGTTGATGACTCGGGCGATGCTGCCGTCAAGTACCGCGCACCGGTTCGCCTGACCACGCTGGGTGGCGAGAGCATGAACGAGGCCGACCGTATCATCCACGACGTGCTCGACACCACCGGTAAGGCCATGGGCGTGGAGCAGCGCGAGCAGATGTATGCGTCGCTGCGTACGATTCTCAACACCCTGCGCGAGATCTAAGGCCGCCAAGGCATTTGCTTCCCATTAACAACTGCATAGTCCCGTTTGAGCGCGTATACCGTGCCGGGGCAATGCTGTCTAAATTCCCCGCGCGAGACCTGCGCAAGAAAGGATTTGTTATGTCCGTCCGCATTATTACCGATTCCGCAAGCGATATGTCGCCGGCGGAGCACCCCGCTCTGCGTGTTCTGCCGCTGTCCGTCACCTTTGGCACCGATGTGTACATGGATGGCGTCGACATCGATCACCAGCGCTTTTACGAGATGCTCGTGGAGCGCGATGAGCTGCCCAAGACCGGCCAGGTCAACCCGTACGCGTTTTCGCAGGCGATTGCCGAGGCGCGTGAGGCCGGCGACGAGGCCGTGATTATTACCGTGGGCGCCAAGCTTTCGGGCACCAATCAGAGCGCCCGTACCGCACTTGCCGAGGCGCCGGGCGGCGACGTGTTCGTCGTGGACAGCAATAACGTGACCTTGGGAGAGCGCGTGCTGGTCGAGTATGCGCTGCGCCTGGTGGATGAGGGCCGTAGTGCGGCCCAGATCGCGGCAGCGGTCGAGGCCGTGCGCGACCGCGTGGTGGTTATCGGCCTGCTCGAGACGCTGGAGTATCTGGTGCGTGGCGGTCGTCTGTCTGCTGCGGCCGGCGCCGTGGGTACGCTGCTCAACGTGAAGCCGGTCGTGGCCGCCGAGGACGGCCTCATCGTGCAGCTGGGCAAGGCGCGCGGTTCCAAAAACGGTCGAAACCTGTTGAACCAGAAGGTCGAGCAGGCGGGCGGCGTCGACTTCTCCATGCCGCTGGCGCTCGGCTATACGGGTCTTTCGGATGCGGTGCTCAAGAAGTATATCGAGGACAGCGCGGCGCTGTGGGCTGGCCATGCCGAGGGCGAACTGCCCGTTCACACCATCGGCGCCACCATCGGCACCCACGTAGGCCCCGGTGCCGTTGCCGTAGCCTTCTTCCAACCCGCCAACTAACCGACTTGCCATAAACCACCACAAAGGGGACAGGCACCTTTGTGGTGGTT
>CABTWP010000099.1 GCA_902488525.1 uncultured Collinsella sp. | reverse complement strand
CGGACTACGTGCACTGGTACAACAACTTCAGGATCCACTCGACGCTGGGCTACATGTCTCCGGTCGAGTTCAGGGAGGCGGGGCTGTCCCTCCCGGAATCGTCCAAATAGGTGTTGCCAATCCACGACGACGACGAGCGTGCCGGCGGGCGCGGAGGCGAACAGCGCGTCGAGCTCGGCCTCCCTGTTGCGGACGGGGGCGCTGTCCAGCACCTCCCCGTCGCGGTCGATCAGGCAGGCCCAGTGCGATGACTTGCCGACGTCCAGGCCGAGCACGGCCGCGGGTCTGGTGGATGGCGCTTTCACGGTGGTATCCTTCCGGTAGTCGTTCGACCGGATGGCCTCCCCCTCGGCACTCACATTACCAGCCGCGGCACCTGCCCGGCACTTTCCTATCAGCCGTCGGGGGCGGCGCGCCCCGCGCCGGCAGCACCCAACGGGCCCTCTCGGGGCAGGGACGTTCGGCCGTGCGCGGGCGCCCGGTCGGCGGCCCGTTCTGGGCGCGCCTCAATCGTAGCCCGAGACGGTCCCGGGCTGACAATTTCGACTGTAATGGACGTTCTTAAACGACTATGACCCCTTTGCACCAGTTTCTGTCGAGTCGGTGCTTCTCGCGGGTTGCCCGTATAATGTTTTGCGTATGAACCGCAACCAAGGAGTTCCAGTTTATGGACCAGAGCCTTTTTAAATTCGACCTGATCGCCGAGGATCCGACGACGCATGCGCGTGCCGGCGTGCTGCACACCCCGCACGGCGACATCGAGACGCCGATCTTTATGCCCGTGGGCACCAAGGCAAACGTCAAGGGCATCCCCACCGAGACCGTCAAACAGCTCGGCGCCCAGATCGTGCTTGCCAACACCTATCATCTGTCCATGCGTCCCGGCGAGGACACTATCGCCGAGCTGGGCGGCCTGCACAAGTTTATGAACTGGCACGGTCCTATCCTCACCGACTCGGGCGGTTTCCAGGTGTTCAGCCACAACGACGCCGTCAAGCTCACCGACGAGGGCGTGCGCTTTATCGTCAACGATTACGACGGCCGCCACGTGTTCTGGACACCCGAGGACAACATGGAGATCGCCATGAAGCTCGGCTCCGACATCTGCATGCAGCTGGACCAGTGCCCGGGCTATCCCGCCACGCGCGCCTACGTTGAGCGCGCGGTGGAGCTGTCGAGCATGTGGGCCGAGCGCTGCTACAAGGCTCACACCCGCGATGACCAGGCGCTCTTTGGCATCGTCCAGGGCGGCATGCATTTGGATCTGCGCCTGCGCTCTCTGCGCCATCTGGAGGAGTGCGGTGACTTCCCCGGTTACGGCATCGGCGGCTACTCGGTGGGCGAGGACCACGAGACCATGTTCGAGACCCTGGCGCCGCTTGTGAGCGAGTACATGCCCAAGCACAAGCCGCGCTACCTGATGGGCGTCGGCAACCCGACGACGCTCGTGCGCGGCGTGGGCGTGGGCATCGATATGTTCGACTGCGTGCTGCCGACGCGCACCGGCCGCATGGGCACGGCATTCTCCAGTGAAGGTCGCCTTAACTTCCGCAACGCGCGTTTTGCGCACGACGACGGCCCCATCGACCCCACCTGCACCTGCCCGGTGTGCACGGGCGGCTACAGCCGCGCGCTCATTCGCCACATGGTCACGCAGAAGGAGATGCTCGGCGGCATCCTGCTTTCGATGCACAACATCTACTACCTGCTCAACCTTATGCAGCGTGCCCGCCAGGCCATTATCGAGGGCCGCTACGGCGCGTTTGTGAGCGACTGGATGAACAGCCCTGCGGCGGTGGACTACTAAGAGCGGCGCGGGCGCTTGCAGAGCGCGGGCAACGGCAAGGGGCGAGCGACGGCCGGTCGTCACATTTGCTGACACCGGCCGCACGACCGCTGACCGATAGCTTGCAAGCACTTGATGCATCGTGGGTACCATACCGAATAGTTGATGTTCGGGCGGGTGTTTGGCGCATGGCGTCGACCCCGCCCGCTTTTCTTTT
>CABTWP010000098.1 GCA_902488525.1 uncultured Collinsella sp. | reverse complement strand
GGCGAGCTGCTGGATGCGGCCCTCTTCCATGTTAGACGTGGACACGTCGCCGTCCAAAATGCCGTTGGCGCCGATATAGGCTGCGTCGATCCCCAGTGCGCGCAAGGTGTCCTCGGCCGTGGGGCCCACAAAGGCGGCAGTGCGGCGACGGTACATACCGCCCACGAGACACAGGTCGCAGTCTTCGCGCGCCTCGAGCAGATTAAACACCGAAAGCGAATTAGTCACGATGCGTAGGCGGCACGCCGGCAGCATCGAGGCCATCTGCTCAACTGTAGTGCCCGTCCCCAAAAAGATGGTCGAGCCTTCCTCGATAAGCTCCACAGCGCGGCGCGCAATCTGCAGCTTTTCCTCGGCATGCTTGGTGCGCTTTTCGCTGTGCGAATACTCATGGCGCAACATAGCGTGGGGACGGCCCTGCGCGCTACGGGCGCCGCCGTGCACGCGCTCAATCTCACCTAGGCTCGCAAGCTCCTCAAGATCGCGGCGGATCGTCATATCCGAGACGCCCAGTGCATCCGAAATCTCTTTAACCGAGACCGTGCCCTGCTCCTCGAGCAGCTGACGAACCTTATCCTGTCGCTCCGCTTTAATCACGATGAGTCCTCGCTGTTCCACGCTCGCGTCAATTCAAACAGTAACGAACAAATTGTATCAGACTCGTGCACGTCAAAAATGAACGCCCGCACAGCTCCAATCATCACTTTTTTGAGAAAAATACCCCCTGCTTTAGTGGGGTGTAGTGATAATCTCGCCTGTTCGCGCTACAGTTTGTCCGAAATACCTCGATGTTAGGAACCAAATGATCACTTCCGAGCTTTTCGGCACCGCGCCGTGCGGTACCCCCGTTCATCGCTACACCCTCAACGGGCCCGAGATCTGCGTTCGCATTATGGACTATGGCGCTACCGTGTTGGGCATCGACGTTCCCGACATTCCCGGCAACGTGCGCGATGTGGTGCTGGGCTTCGATAAGCTCGAGGATTACTTTGACAACCCCGCCTGCTTTGGCGCGACCATCGGACCTGTGGCCAACCGCACTGCAGGTGCCACGATCACCATCGCAGGCACGGACTGGCATATGCCGGCCAACGAAGGCGCCAACAACCTACACAGCGATCTTGAGCACGGCCTGCACAAGCGCGTGTGGGACGTTGAGCTCGACGAGGTCCACAATGCCGTGCGCATGACCACCTCGCTTGAGGATGGCGAGCTGGGCCTTCCCGGCAACCGCACCTTTACAGCCGTGTTTACTGTGACGCGTACTGGCTGCTTCCGTATCGAATATGGCTGCGAGAGCGACTGCGCCACCTACGTGTCCATGACCAACCACACGTACTTTAACCTTGCCGGCCATAACGCCGGCATGGACTGCGAGCACTTCTTTGTTGCTAACGCTGCCCACTACCTGCCCATCAACGAGCAGAATATCCCCACCGGTGAAATCGCTCCGGTCGAGGGCACGCCGTTTGACTTCCGTGAGCTGCGCCCCGTCGCTCCTGGCATGGAAGCCGACGACCCGCAGATTAAGCAGGCCCGTGGCTACGACCACTGCCTGTGCATCGATGGCTATCAGTACGGCCGTAATCTGCGCCGCGCGATGCATGTCGAGGAGATGTGGACCGGTCGTGAGTTAGACTACTACACCACCGCACCGGGCGTGCAGCTCTACACCGGCAACTGGCTGGGCGACGAGCACGCCAAGGACGATGCCAACTATGGCTGGGGCGCCGGCTTTGCCCTCGAGGCAGAGATGTTCCCCGACACGCCGCACCAGCCGCTGTTCCCGCAGGGCATCGTGGGCCCGGATCACCCCTACAGCAATGTGATCGAGTACCACTTTATGAGGCACTAAGCCCACAACGCAACATATCGCACAGCAGCGCCCGCCGGCACACCGCCGATGGGCGTTTTGCTACCTAGTCATTGGGGACGTTCTTAAATGACTAGTCGTTGGGGACAGTCTTTAACGTTTGGCGAGAAGGGCTGTCCCCACCTGCCGGCACTTGGGGACGTTCCT
>CABTWP010000097.1 GCA_902488525.1 uncultured Collinsella sp. | reverse complement strand
TCAAGCAGAAGACGGCATACGAATACAGCAACTCCCAACGATCCATCTCGTCGCGCATGGTGGCAAGCGTGCCGGCCAAAATACCCGCGAGAACATCACCCGAACCGGCAGTTGCCAGAGAAGCCGGACCCGAGAGCGGCAGCAGTACACGCTCAACGCCACAGATAGCCGTCGTCGGCCCCTTGGCAATGACCACCAGGTTGTCGGAGCCTGCAGCCCAGACAACCTTCTGCGCGGCTGCAATCGCGGTACCAAGGTCGTTCACCTCGTCTCCGGCAACCAGACGCGAAAGCTCACGATAGTGCGGCGTCATAACCAACGGCTGCTCGCGACGATACATCTCGGGGTTACTATCAATACCGTCAATGGCAATCTTAGCAAGGCAGTTGAGTGCATCGGCGTCCAAAATAAGCGGCACATCAAGCTCGAGCAAGCCCGAAACCACCTGCATAGCGCCGGCAGATGTCGTCATACCAGGACCGCACAGTACGCAGCTGTACTTCTTTGCAATCTCGCACACCGTCATGCGCGCAGCGGCGCCAAAGGAGCCGCGGGAATCAGACGGAATAGCAAAGACGGGAATCGAAGGAAGTGCCATGCGAATAAGATTGGCGCAGGCGTCAGGAGCCGCAACTGCCACGTAACCAGCACCCGCGCGAGCTGCAGACTTGGCCGCCATAATGGCAGCACCAGGATATTGCGCAGATCCGGCGACAATAAGCACAGAGCCACGGGAATACTTATCGATATTCGTAGGTAGTGGAGCAAAGTAATCAACTAAGTCACCGGGCTCGACAATCTCGGCGGCGTGGTCGACATCATCGATGACCTCGTCAAGACGGTCGTAAAGATTGCCGCAGATCAAATCGCCAGCATACTCAGGGCCATCGGCGCTATACAAACCAATCTTGGGCGCAATCATCGTCACCGTATGCTCGGCACGAATGCAGTCGTCATCAACAACGCCCGTCTCGGCATTCAGGCCCGAGGGGACATCAATGGATACGACACAGTCGGCGCATTCATTGACCGTAGGAATCCAGATGGAGAACGGCGCACGCAGATTCCCGTGAAAACCGGTACCAAAAATGGCATCGACAACAACATCGGCCTTATCGATCAAAACCTCGAGTTCATCACGCGAGGGGCCGACGCAAACGTGCACATCGCGGCCGGCAGTACGACGAGCAACATGACGTGCCAGAGCAGCAGGAATCTCATCCGGCTCAACCGGAGAAACGATATCCACGTCCACACCCTTATGGCTCAGGATATCGGCGGCAACCCAACCGTCGCCGCCATTATTACCAAAACCGACCAGAACGAGAACCCGATCGGGATTGAGCTTCAAGATCTCGTTGGCGGCAAACTCACCCGCGAGCTCCATAAGCTCGGCCTTCGAAGTCCCTTCGCGTTCGATGATATCCTCGAGACGAACGACTTCTTCGGTACTCAAAACCGGTTTCATCTATGCTCCTAGCGTATCTTGCGAAGCATCGCCCAGGTGCTCCGTCAATGCTGAATTCTGCAGCTGCTCAAGCTCATCTAAAACAGAGCGAGCCTCTTTAAATGTCTGCGCTACGCGTTTCTTGGTGCTCACCTTTTCCTCTTTTGGCTTAGGCCGAGCATCTTCGGTAATCGCGATGGCATTCGCAACGGCTAAGTCTCCTGTAAGCGTAATGGAAAGAGCGACCTCAACAACACCCAGCTCTTGAGCGATCTCGAGAGCACGGCCCGAAAGCAGCGCTTTCGGTTTGCCGAGTTTATCACGCGTAACCGAAACATCCTTGCGACCAACGCCTTGACTAAAACCCGTGCCGAGAGCTTTAAGTACCGCCTCGCGCGAAGCAAAGCGGCTGGCATAGTGAGCAGCGGGACGCGATGATGCATCACAATACGCACGCTCTTCTTCGGTAAACACACGCCGAGCAAACGACGGCGTCTTTTCAAGAATTGATTTCATACGGGAAATCTCGACGATATCAACGCCGATACCAGCTTCAGCCATGTTCACCTCCATATCGCACAGACTAAGTTATTGTAGCCCGTTCACAGAAGATGCGACAAACGAGGGTTATAAAACACAGCTACTATGTGAGACAAAAGCCCGCAAACGCAAAAAAGGGGGAGGCCGCGAGGCCTCCCCCTTCTCAGTTCAAGCGTACGGCTCGGTGCCGTCCACCGGTCAGC
>CABTWP010000096.1 GCA_902488525.1 uncultured Collinsella sp. | reverse complement strand
TTGGTAGAGCACAACCTTGCCAAGGTTGGGGTCGCGGGTTCGAGCCCCGTTGTCCGCTCCAACTATCTTACGCGGTTCTAACGAACCGCGTTTTTTGTTGACGCTGCGCGGGCCCCGGGCACCCCATCTTGCCCCTCAATCGTCGGTCGCGTACATAAAGTACGCTTCCCTCCTCTTTCGCGGCAACCTGGGGCACCCGGAGCCCGCTCGCTGTCGTGGCCGGGGGAGTGGGTTTTCCGTTCTTTTCACTAATCGGTCGATTCGTCCCGGGAGGTTCGAACCCGAGAGGGAGCGAGCGTTTTGGGTCGTGGCTGTGGCGTTGTTTGTCGCGAATGTTCGCTTTGGGCGTATCATCGTGGGCATCTCGCAAAACCTCGTTGCAAGGGAGATACGTCCCATGGCTACAGAAAAGTCTTCTTCGCGCTCATGGATGTCCGATGCCGCGATCTATCAGATCTACCCGCGCTCGTTTAAGGATTCGACTGGTTCGGGTCTGGGCGATATCGCGGGCATTACCCAGCAGATGGACTATCTTGAGCAGCTGGGTATCGAGGCTATCTGGCTGAGCCCGTTTTACCCATCGCCTCTTGTCGATGGTGGCTATGATGTGGCGGACTACTGCGATGTCGACCAACGTCTCGGCTCGCTTGACGACTTCGATGACATGATCGCTGCGGCTCACGCGCGTGGCATCAAGGTCATCGTCGACATCGTGCCCAACCATTCATCCAACCAACACCCCTGGTTCAAAGCCGCTCTTGCCGCCGGCCCCGGATCGCCCGAGCGCGCCCGTTATATCTTCCGCGATGGTCGCGGCGAGCACGGCGAGCTGCCTCCCACCAATTGGAATGCCAACTTTGGCGGCCCCGCCTGGACGCGTGTTGCGGACGGTCAGTGGTATCTGCACATGTTTACGCCCGAGCAGCCGGACTTTGACTGGTCATGCCCCGAGGTTCACGCGTTCTTTTGCGACGTCCTGACATTTTGGAGCGATCGAGGCGTCGATGGCTTTCGCATTGATGTGGCGCACGGTCTTGCCAAGGATCTCGACCGCGATGACCTCGACCGGTGGCATCTCGCCGAGGGCGATGACATGGTTGACGACGGCACCCATCCGCTGTGGGACCGCAACGAGGTCCACGAGATCTATCGCGAGTGGCGCCGCGTGTTCGACCGCTATAATCCGCCGCGCAGCGCCGTTGCCGAGGCGTGGGTGCTGCCCGAGCGCCAGTATCTCTACGTGCGTCCCAGCGAGCTTGGCCAGACATTCAACTTTGAGTTCGCCAAGGCCACTTGGACCTATGATGACATGCACGCTGCAATCGAGAAGGGCTTGAAGGCGGCCATCGAATCCGATTCCGCCTCGACCTGGGTACTCTCCAACCACGACGTGCCGCGCGTGGCGACACGCTATGCCCTGCCGCAAATCAAGGCGACGCGCTACCATCAGATTGCGCTCGACTGGCTCTTACGCGACGGGTCGTCTTATGACGAGGACCGTGAACTCGGCGAGCGCCGCGCGCGGGCGGCCCTTTTGCTTGAGCTGGCGCTTCCGGGCTCGGCATACGTGTATCAGGGTGAGGAGCTCGGCCTTTTTGAGGTGGCTGACATCCCGTGGGCTGCACTCGAAGACCCCACTGCGACCAATACGCACGGACCGAAGCGCGAGAAGGGGCGCGACGGCTGTCGTGTGCCCCTGCCATGGGTAGCGGCGGACGATCCCGCGCAGGGCGGATCGTTTGGGTTTTCGCCGGCGGACGCCGATGCAGCGCCCCATCTGCCGCAGCCTGCATGGTTTTCCGATTACGCTGCCGATAGGGAAGAAGCGGACCCGACATCGATGCTTGCGCTCTATCGTGACGCCCTCTGGCTGCGGCGCAAGCTGCGCAGGTGCGCCAACGATCTTGCGTGGCTCGATCTTGACGGGCGCACCGGCCTTGCGGATGGTGCCGAGGGCGCTGAGGGCGGCGTCGTCGCCTATCGCCGCGACAACGGATGGGCGTGTGTGACGAACTTCGGTGCAGCACCCGTGGAGCTGCCGGCGGGCAGGGTCCTGCTCACCTCATCACCGCTTGCAGACGGCAGGCTCGCGCAGGACAGCTCTGCCTGGATCATGCTCGGTGAGATGTAGGGGTCTCTTGCGGCGAGATTGCGTTTGCCCGCGCCTTCCGTGGTGGCTGATGTCTTCGCGAGGTTCGCGAGGGCGTTGCAAAACTTTTTAAAAAAAGTTCTTGCATAGGATGCGGGCATCACGTAAGATTAATCCTCGTAAGCGGACATGGCTCAGTTGGTAGAGCACAACCTTGCCAAGGTTGGGGTCGCGGG
>CABTWP010000095.1 GCA_902488525.1 uncultured Collinsella sp. | reverse complement strand
GCCGGGATTCGAACCCGACAGGGTGCGGATCCCGGCATCATCGCAAGGCCTGTGGTCAAAAAATGGCAAATATGAGTACTGTTACCATTTTAGTTACAGCGATTTCATGCCTTCAGAAGGCGATTTAGCCGTCAGGCGTCCTACGACGGGAAAACTGCAGACGTTTATCGGCTAAGTACTTGGACATATGTTGCGTAACACTTCATATTTTGCAAATAAATAATGCTACAGGACTTGTGACAGTACTCATATTTGACGTTTTTTGCCCACAACCCTTTATACCTAGGCATATCGGCGGCAAAACGGGCTTCAAAGCGCCCTTCGCAAACAAAAGCCGGGGCCCGCATGATGCGGACCCCGGCTCAATACCGTGACGATATGTCAGTTACGCTCTACACGTAGAACAGGATGTCGTCGTAGGTCGGAACCGGCCAGTAGTCGGCAGCCACGATCTCCTCCATGGCGTCCACGGCGGCACGCAGCGTATCCATAGCGGGGACGACCTCGTGTGCATACACGTTGGCCTGCTCCTGACCATCGAGGCCCTCGGCCTTCTGATGCACGGCGTCAAGCGCCTTGATGGAGTCGTTGATGGTGGTGATACCGTTGCAGAGCTTGTTGAGCGTGTTCTGCTCGCACTGCATGGCGGCCTCGGCGCCGGCGGCACGAATAGTCTCAAGGCCCTTAGCGACCTTGGTGGCATAGGCGGTAATGACTGGGCGATAGGTACGACGCGCCTCGCGAACCATCGTGGTGGCCTCGATGTTCATGAGCTTGTTGTACTTCTCGAGCTTGCAGTCATAGCGGCACTGGGCCTCGGCCTTGGTCAGGACGCCCGTCTCCTCAAAGAGCGCAATGGCCTTATCGGAAACAAAGGCGGGCAGGGCGTCGGCCGTGGTCTTGTTGTTGGCAAGGCCGCGCTTCTCGGCCTCGACGGGCCACTCGTCGGAGTAGCCATCGCCGGAGAAGAGGATGCGCTGGTGGTCGGTCAGGACCTTCTTGCAGTACTCGAGCGCGGCGTCCTGGAACTCATCCTCGGGCGTACCCTCAAGCGCGTCGGCGAAGGACTTGAGCGACTTGGCCACGGCGGCATCGAGCACCAGGTTGGAGTCGGAGACGTTCTGCTCGGAGCCGCAGGCACGGAACTCGAACTTATTGCCGGTGAAGGCAAACGGGGAGGTGCGGTTGCGGTCGGTGTTGTCCTGCATCAGCTTGGGCAGGGTATCGGCGCCCAGGTCGAGCACGCCGCGCGTGGCATGGACGGAAGCCTTGCCATCGATGATCTTCTCGACGACCTCGGTAAGCTGGTCGCCCAGGAAGATGGACATAATCGCCGGAGGAGCCTCGTTGGCGCCAAGACGATGGTCGTTGCCGGCCGAGGCAACGGAGGCACGCAGGAGCTCCTGATAGTTATCGACGGCCTCGATCACCGCGGTGAGGAAGACGATGAACTGCAGGTTGTCGAGCGGGGTGTCGCCCGGATCGAGCAGATTCTCGGACTCGGTGCCAAGCGACCAGTTGTTGTGCTTGCCCGAACCGTTGATGCCCTCGAAGGGCTTCTCGTGCAGTAGGCAGACCAAGTCGTGGCGGGAGGCGATAAGCTTCATCTTCTCCATCATGACCAGATTCTGGTCGATGGCCTCGTTGACCTCGCCATAGACCGGTGCGAGCTCATGCTGGCAGGGAGCGACCTCGTTGTGCTTGGTCTTGGCGGGAATGCCGAGCGCCCACAGCTCATCGTCCAAGTCCTTCATGTAGGCCGAGACGGTGGGGCGGATAGCGCCAAAGTAGTGCTCCTCGAGCTCCTGACCCTTGCATGGAGCAGCACCAAAGAGGGTGCGGCCGGTAATGACCAGGTCCTTGCGCTTGCGGTAGGCGTCCTTCTTGATCAGGAAGTACTCCTGCTCGTCGCCCACGGAAGGAACGACCTTCTTGGGGGTCTTACCGAACAGCGCCAAAACGCGCTTAGACTCACGCGAGAGCGCGGTCATGGAGCGCAGCAGCGGGGTCTTCTTGTCCAGGGCCTCGCCCGTGTAGGAGCAGAAAGCCGTGGGGATGCACAGGACGTCGTCCTTGATAAAGGCGGGGCTAGTGGGATCCCAAGCGGTGTAGCCACGGGCCTCGAAGGTGGCGCGCAGGCCGCCGTTGGGGAAGCTCGAGGCATCGGGCTCGCCCTGGATGAGGTTCTTGCCCGTAAACTTGGTAATGGCGGTGCCGTCGTGGTTGGGCTCCAGGAAGCTGTCGTGCTTCTCGGAAGTAATGCCCGAAAGCGGCTGGAACCAGTGCGCGTAGTGCGTCGCGCCCTTGGAGATGGCCCAGACCTTCATGGCATGGGCAACGGCGTTGGCCACATCCAGGTCGAGCGGCTCACCGCCCTCGAGGGTTGCAGCAAGGCGCTTCCAAATGTCCTTGGGGAGGTAGTCCTTCATGACTTCCTCAGAGAACACCATGGTCCCGAAGCGGTCAGTAAGATCGGCCATACGGAACTCCCTTCGTATCGGCACCGCGTGAG
>CABTWP010000094.1 GCA_902488525.1 uncultured Collinsella sp. | reverse complement strand
TTTTTTTTCAAGCAGAAGGCGGCATACGAGGAGCTCGTGCGATGGATGGCCGCGCTGCCGCTCTACGCGGTGGTCGAGACCGAGGAGCGCCCGTATCTGCTGGTACATGCTGGAATCGAGATGAAGGCGGCGCGCGCGTTTTTGCTTGAGCATGGTGTCGATTGTGCCGATGGCGTCGGAGCGGTGGGTGCCGATCGCGAGCTGCTGCAGCAGATGCTCGCGGTGCAGTCGTCCGATGACCTGCTATGGATTCGTCACGGCTATTGGGATGTGCCGACCGGGCTGCTTTCTGCCGAGGGCAAGGGCCCGGTCGTGGTGAGCGGCCACACGCCCACGGTATCGCTTGGGCGCTATTGCGAGGTCGGTGGTCTGGCGGGGCTCGATGAGGAATCGGGACGCGGGCAGATCGTGCGCTTGGGCGGCGAGGACACTGCCGGTGTGCCCGATCGCATCGACATCGACTGCGCCGCCGCCACCGGCTCCGAGTTCGGCCGCGTGGGCATCCTGCGCCTGGACGACGGGGCGGAGTTCTACGCGAACATCAACCCGGGCGAATAATCGGTGCAAGGGGTAGCTAATTTGGGACGGGGCTTATTTGACTACTTTTGCCCTTCTGCCCGCTAATTGATTTCTCTGGGACGGGGATTAAATAATCATTTGGCTGCCCGCCGGCTAAGTGAGTAGACTTTTTTGGAAATGCCGAGCACCCAACATATTTGCCTCAATAAAACCGCAGGTCACAGACTTGTGCTCTGTTGGTGTGGTCGGGGATTCGGTAAAAGTCTACTCACTTAGTTTTGCGTGATGAATATTGTCCGCAACGAGACCCCAGCCGGGGTGATTCCATCGCAAATTCCGGTGACCGGGCAGCTAATTAGGCGCCGTATGGGTTGCGGTCGCGTTCTATGCGTTGGCGGATGTGGGCGTACTCGATAATCAGTAGCACCAGGAGTAGGGCCATGATGGCTAGGTAGCTCACCACAGCGCCCATCAGACCCAGCAGCTTAATCAAGATCACCGGCAGCACCACGCTTACGGCGAAGCAGATCAGGTAGATCTTGGTGACGTCTCCAGCGTGGCGCAGCACCGTGATGATGGCGTAGATAAAGTCGATGGCCGCGGTGACGCCGCCGGCGACGACCATCAGCAACGCCAGCGTACGGTAGCGCTCAAAGCTGAGGCCGTACATAAAGCTCATGAGGGGGATGCCGGGGCCTGCCATAAATGCGGCGCACACGCCGGTGATGACCACGATCAGCGCCATAACGGCAACAATAATCAGGTCAAAGCGACGACGCTTACGAGGATTAGCCCAAATGCTCGACAAGCGTAGGAGCTGCGGTTTATAGATAAATCCAATGCTCAGCAAAATAGCCTGCGCCGGAAAGAACAGAGCATTAAAGTACAGCTGATATTTGTATGCCAGCGTGCCTTCCATCACAAACTTGGGCATGCTCTCAATTAGGTTGAACAGGAACAGTGCACCAAAGAGCGGGGCGCACTGGACAAACAGGTGGCCGACCTCGCGTAGGCTCACGCGGCGCGATTTTTCGGTCTCGAGCAGGGCGAGCGGCGCGGTGACCAGCACGAGCGAGGCGATCGCGGCGACACCCATGGCCATGGCCGCGATGGGCATGCTGCGCGTGAGGAACAGCGCCACGCTGAAGACCGCGATGACGCCGACGGAGCGTAGCGTTTGGCTCATTCCAGCCAAGTAGAGTTTGTCGGCCTGCTGCAGGCGGCCTTCGTACACGTCGGCGACGCCGTCGATGACCTTATACAGGTAGACGCCCAGGCCGATCGTCGCCATCTGCGCATCATAGCCGCGGGCGCTGCTGTACATGAGGCCGCAGCCTAGGGCGAGCGCTCCACAAAGCCAGCGGTTGAGCTGGTAGGAGGCAAAGGACGTCTTTTCGTCGATGTCTGAGACCTGGAAATTGCGCACGCCGTAGTTGCATGCGATCATGATGAGCGTGCCGATGACGAAGGCGATGGAGAACTTACCGGCCTCCTCGGCACCCGCGAGCTGTGTCGACACGATGGTGAGCAGAGGAAACGCCATGCCCCACACGGCGGTGCCCAGGGTATTCCAGAGATAGTCGCGGCGGGTGGCGTGCTCTTCGTATTCCGCTTCCTGCATGGAGAAGCCGCCGCCGTAGACGGCGCCGAGCAGGCGGTTCCACCAAGCGTTGACCATGCGGCGGACGGGGCCGGGCTCCCGATCGCGTTCGCGCCGGCGACGTGTGGCTTGGTAGCTATCGGGTCCGCCGGCGTTGCGCTGACTCAGCTCCTGGATGCGTGCGAGCTCCTCGGCGGTGTGCGAGGCGGGGAACAGGCCGTTCTCGATGCGTCCGCCCTGGGCCCTTGCGGTGCCGCTGCCCGCTACGGCGGGGTCGGCGACGCCATTGCGGCGGGCGATGGCGCGGCGAATGCTATCGAGGGGCGTGATGCTCAAAGCGGGGTCCTTTCTATTGCTGCGCTCTAGTATAGTCGCGGTGGTATCCATTCGTGTTTTTGAACAGGTTGTTCAATAATTTCGGCGGCGCCATTCAGTAGTCGGCACTTAGGGACGTTCCTTATGTGCCGGCACTTTGGGAACGTCCCTAAGTGCCGGCATCCGAGGACACTCCTTGAATGTTGCCTGTTCAAGAGTGTCCCCAACGACTAGTCGTTTAAGAACGTCCCCAATGACT
>CABTWP010000093.1 GCA_902488525.1 uncultured Collinsella sp. | reverse complement strand
TAGTCGTTTAAGAACGTCCCCAATGACTGGGCCGCTTGCCTGCGATTTTTGACCGTTGGGCGGGCTTGCCGCCCTTGCCGCAAAAACGTTTTTGCATATCGGGTACAACGGGCTTTACGTGAGTAAAGTGCGCGCCGCGTCTACGTGTCGCGTTTTTAAAGGAGGCCCCATGCCTGGTGTTACCCCTGCAGAAGTTTTGTCCAACTTTGGTATTACACTCGTTGAAGATCCCGCCGAGAATCAACCCCGTCTGCTGGTCGATCTACCCGCCGCGGAGCTCGTCGAGCACGCCATCCGCCGCGAAGAAGGCCGCATGGCATCCAACGGCGCGCTGGTGATCGAGACGGGGGAGCGCACTGGTCGTTCGCCCAACGATCGTTTTATCGTTGACACCCCCGATGTTCACGACAAGATCGCCTGGGGTGCGGTCAACCGCCCGCTGTCCGTCGAGAGCTATGAGGCCATCAAGGCCGGCATCGTCGACTATCTCAACGAGCGCGACGTGTTCGTCACGCGCGGCATGGCGGGCGCCGACCGCAACCACACGCGTCGCCTGCTTGTTGCCTGCGAGCGTGCCAGCCAGGCACTCTTCATTAAGCAAATGCTCGCCCGTCCGCTCGCCCGTGAAATCGCGCGCACCGGCGAGCCCGACTTCTGCGTGCTCGCGGCACCCGGCTACCAGTGCGACCCTGCCATCAAGGGCCTCAACTCCAGCGCCGCCGTGGTCATCAACTTCCAGGAGCGCGTGATTTTGGTCGCGGGTACCGGCTACTCCGGCGAAATCAAAAAGTCCATCTTCAGTGTCATGAACTACCTGCTGCCTGTCGAGGACGACGTGCTGCCCATGCATTGCTCGGCCAGCATGGATCCCGTCACGCACGAGACCGCCGTGTTCTTTGGCCTGTCCGGCACCGGCAAGACCACGCTTTCGGCCAATCCCACGCGCCTGCTGATCGGCGACGACGAGCACGGCTGGTCCGACATGGGCATCTTCAACATCGAGGGTGGCTGCTACGCAAAATGCGAGGGCCTGGACGCCTTCCACGAGCCCGAGATCTTCAACGCCGTCCGTTTTGGCGCCATTTGCGAAAACGTGGTGCTTGACGAGAACCGCAAGCCCAACTACGACGACATCTCGATCACGCACAACACGCGCGTGGCCTATCCCGTGGAGCACATTCCTAACGCGTGGACTAAGGGCATGGGCACCACTCCGAGTGTCGTGCTGTTCCTGACTTGCGACGCTTTTGGCGTGCTGCCGCCCATCTCACGCCTGACGGCCGATGCCGCCATGTACCACTTTGTGACGGGCTTTACGGCTAAGATTCCCGGCACCGAGGTCGGCGTCACCGAGCCCACGCCCACGTTCTCTTCGCTGTTTGGCGAGCCGTTTATGCCGCTCGACCCCATGGTCTATGCCAAGATGCTCGGT
The DNA here is from genome assembly GCA_902488525.1 of uncultured Collinsella sp. Lineage (GTDB taxonomy): Bacteria > Actinomycetota > Coriobacteriia > Coriobacteriales > Coriobacteriaceae > Collinsella. The sequence continues at coordinate 1,419 of CABTWP010000093.1, read as the reverse complement.
GAGCGCATCGCCGACGGCCGCACGCGTGTGTACCTGGTCAACACCGGCTGGATCGGCGGCGGCTACGGCGTGGGTCATCGCATCGAGCTTGCCTACACGCGCGCCCTGGTGGCCCGCGCCCTCGACGGTACCATCGAGGACAGCGAGTTCGTGCACGACGACATCTTTAACGTCGACATTCCCACCACGTGCCACGGCGTACCCGACGGCATCCTGGTGCCGCGCCAGTATTGGCAGAGCACCGCTCGCTACGACGAGGCCGCGCACAACTTGGCCGTGATGTTCGAGGAGAACTTCGAGAAGAAGTACTCGCACCTGCCCGAGTCCGTCAAAGCCGCCGGCCCGCACGCCCAGGTGTCCGCCGAGGCCCGTCATCACGGCCGCGGCCTGCTGGGACTCCGCCACTAGCTTCGCCGTGAGTCCATATCCACCACAAAGGGGACAGGCACCTTTGTGGTGGTTTTGCTCGTGTGGATGACTCGGGTTACAATACGCCTGACATATCGTTCCCTTCTCCGGATGGGGACAGCGCAAGCGTTCTTGTGACGGCACCGTAGGACTTTGAAGGTGGCCGTTGTAAGGGCGCTTTTTGTTTAGGCGCCCTCACTCGGGCGCGCACAATGAAGGGAGAGCGTATGAAGAGCTTTATTGCCGAGGATTCATTCTGGGAGCTGTTTCCGCAGGCAGCGGTCGGTGTTGTGGTCGTGGAGGGCATGAAGCCCACGGCTCAGATTCCTCAAGAGGACGTGGATGCGATTGCGGCGTTGCTCGACCGCGCCAATATCGATGCGGAGCGTCATCTGACCAGCGACACTATCAGCGAGAACGCACCGGTCAGGGCATGGCGCGAGGCCTATCGTCTGTTCAAGACCAAGAAAGGCGCGCGCTGCTCGATCGAGAACTTGCTCAAACGCGTGCTCAAAGGCAAGCCGGTGGGCCACATTACGCCCGCGGTGGATATTTACAACACGGTGTCGCTGACCTACGCGCTGCCCGTGGGAGGCGAGGATCTGCATGCGATCGAGGGGGACCTTCGCCTGAAGGTGACCGACGGTGGCGATGCGTTCTTGCCGCTTGGCGAGGAGACGGACGATCCGACGCTGCCCGGCGAGCTCGCCTACATCGATGATGCGGGCGCTGTGTGCCGCTGCTGGAACTGGCGCGACGGCGTTCGCACGGCGCTGTCCGATGATTCGGCCGATGCGTTCCTAGCGATTGAGTGCGTGGAGCCCGAGCGGATGGGGGATTGCCAGGCTGCGATCGATCGCTTAGCCGAGCTGCTTGAGCGCTATCTGGGAGCGACGGTTGTCATTAAGACGCTTGTGACCCGCGACAATCCTTGCGTGGAGCTGTAGCGGCGCCTAGAACCTATTGATGCCCCAAACCACCACAAAGGTGCCTGTCCCCTTTGTGGTGGTT
>CABTWP010000092.1 GCA_902488525.1 uncultured Collinsella sp. | reverse complement strand
ATCCTCGCAGTATCCGGTTCTCAAGGTGCACGCCTGCGCGGCTGATCCGGTCCGACCGGGCCGCGCGGCAAGGAGATATATTGCCAGACCGGAGGGGCCCCGTGGGCGGGAATCTGGGCGTACACATTTCCTACACATATAAGTACTCTCGGCTGGCTGGTTAAAAACAGGAGGGGACCTCGCATCCGAGATCCCCTCTTTAGCCCATCTATAGCTATAGACTCTTAAATACCTTATGCCAGCAGCTTGCGACCGGACTCCTCGATCGCGTCAAGTGCTGCATCTGCCTCGGCGGCATCCGCGCCCTTAGCGAAGATGTACAGCTTAATCTTGGGCTCGGTGCCGGAAGGACGAACAATACCCTTGTTGCCACCCTCAAGATCGAACTCAATAACATTAGCCTTCGGCAGGCCGTTCACGCAGGTGTTGTAATCAACGACGGCCTCAATCTTGGAACCGGCGAGCTCCGCGGGCGGGTTCTCGCGCAGACCGGCCATGATGCCGGCCATCTTTGCCGCACCCTCAGCACCCGGATAGCTCAGCGAAATCGTCTTGTTGTGATAGTAGCCATACTTCTCGTACAGCTCGTGCATCGCGTCGGCAAGGTTCTTTCCCTGGAGCTTGTAATACTGCGCCATCTGGCAAATCAAAAGCGAAGTGCTCACGGCGTCCTTGTCGCGCACGTGGTCGCCGGCCAGATAGCCGTAGCTCTCCTCAAAACCGAAGATAAAGCGATCGACCTCGCCAGCATCGGAAAGAGAAGTAATGATGTCGCCGATGTACTTGAAGCCCGTCAGGCAGCGGCGGAGCTCAAAACCGTACTCGTCGGCCAGAGCGTCAACCATGGCGGAAGAAACGATAGTAGTGACAGCAACCTTCTTAGTGAGGTCCTCACCGCGAGCAGCGCGGGTCTTGCAGATATAGTCGAGCAGCAGAACGCCCATCTCATTGCCGGTCAGCAGCAGATAGTCATCGCCATTCTTAACGGCAACGCCAACGCGATCGGCGTCAGGATCGGTTGCAAGCAGCAGATCAGGGTGAACCTGCTCGCACAGGTCAATGCCCTTCTGCATGGCCTGACGAATCTCGGGGTTAGGATACGGGCAGGTCGGGAAATCGCCGTTAGCCTCCTTCTGCTCGGGAACAACCGTGACATCGGTGATGCCAGCGCGCTCGAGCACCGTCGTGACGGGAATGAGGCCGGTGCCGTTGAGCGGAGTGTAGACGAGCTTAAGCGGAGCGCCAGCGATCTCCTCGGCAGAAAGGTTGGTCACGCCGCGGGCGAGAACGGCGTCATAATAACGCTCGAGGCACGAGTCATCGATCCATTTGACCAGACCCTGCTCAAGAGCCTCATCGAAGTCCATGGACTTCACGCCGGTGAACGTATCGGTCTCGGCGATAGCCTTAGAAATTGCATCGGCGGCCTCGCTGGTGATCTGGCAGCCGTCGGGGCCATAGGCCTTATAGCCGTTATAAGGCGCCGGATTATGACTAGCGGTCATGCAAATGCCACCGGAGCACTTAAGGTCGCGGACGGCCCAGGAGAGCGTCGGCACGGGAGAAATCTTGGGATACACGAGGGCAGTCACGCCGTTTGCTGCAAGAATGGCAGCCGTAGTCTTGACGAACAGCTCACCTTTATTGCGGCTATCGCGAGCGATGGCGACCGTCGGATGCTCGAAGGTCGCATTGAGGTAGTCAGCGAATCCCTGGGTCGCACGACCGACCGTATAGATATTCATACGGTTAGTGCCCGCACCGATAGTGCCGCGAAGGCCGGCAGTACCGAAGGCGAGATCCTGGAAGAAAGCGTCGGTGATGGCGTCCTCATCACCCCGCTCCTTCATCGTGTTGAGCTCAGCGAGGAGCTCCTCGTCCTTGACATTGGCAATCCAAGTATCAAGCAGCTCATGAACATCTGCCATGTGAGTCCTTCCGTCACAATCAATAAAACAACCCGTGTAAAACAGGACAAGCGCATCAGCGCGTTAAAGCAAATATTAGTCCATTGAGAACAGAGAACCGACCACAGAACGGTGAACGTTTATATTCACCGGTGGATGATTGGATTGATTTAATTGCTTAGTGAACGCCCCATAAACGCAAAAAAGGGGGAGGCCGCGAGGCCTCCCCCTTCTCAGTTCAAGCGTACGGCTCGGTGCCGTCCACCGGTCAGCGGCGCCCTGGCCTCCCACGGGCTGACCCCGCAGTACTCTCGGCGCGATGGGGCTTAGCTTCCGGGTTCGGAACGGGACCGGGCGTGCCCCCCATGCTCTGGCCGCTGACCGGTGGGCGGCGCCCACCGTTACGGTGTCCTGGGTCGTCTGGCGTGCCCTGGGGGCCGCATGGCGTATAGGGGAGATGACTCGGGGGCATCCTCGTGCCCGGACCGCGCGTGAGCGCATGTCCCGCGGGCCGCGAGGTGCGGTTCCGGAAGAGCTCGGGCGATTAGTGCGGCTCGGCTGAGGACGTCGCCGTCCTTGCACCTGCCGTCTATCGACCAGGTAGTCTACCTGGGCCCTTACCGGAAGGAGAACTAATCCCTGGAACGGCTTCCCGCTTAGATGCCTTCAGCGGTTATCCGCGCCGCACGCGGCTACCCGGCCGTGCCGTTGGTCGACAACCGGTTCACCGGAGGTGCGTCCACCCCGGTCCTCTCGTACTGGGGGCAGCCTCCATCGATTCTCCTGCGCCCACGGAGGATAGGGACCGAACTGTCTCACGACGTTCTGAACCCAGCTCGCGTACCGCTTTAAACGGCGAACAGCCGTACCCTTGGGACCTGCTCCAGCCCCAGGATGCGATGAGCCGACATCGAGGTGCCAAACCTTGCCGTCGATGTGGACTCTTGGGCAAGATCAGCCTGTTATCCCCGGCGTGCCTTTTATCCCTTGAGCGACGGCCCGCCCACTCGGGGCCGCCGGATCACTAGAGCCTGCTT
>CABTWP010000091.1 GCA_902488525.1 uncultured Collinsella sp. | reverse complement strand
GCTTTTTTTCAAGCAGAAGACGGCATACGATGTTGACGTTGATGCCGTCCTTGCCCCACTCGTTGGCGGCAACGCGGGTCAGGCCGCGGATGCCCTCCTTGGCGGCAGCATAGCTGCACTGGCCATAGTTGCCAAACAGGCCGGCGCCCGAGGCAAAGTTGACCACGGAGCCCTTGGTCTCCTTCAGGTGCGGATAGGCCTTCTGCATGTACAGATAGGTAGCATACAGACCGGAGTAAATGGCCAGGTTAAACTGATCCATGGTGTGATCGGCGATGGTCACGCCCGAGGCGCTAGCCTGAGCATTGTTGACGACGGCGTCGATGCGGCCGAACTCCTCAATGGCCTTGTCGATGACGTTCTGGACGACGGCCTCGTTGTCCTGGCCAGCCGAGACATCGGCCTGAACGGGCAGAACCTTGACACCGTACTCGGCCTCGAGAGACTCCTTGGCGGCCTCGAGCTTGGCGACGTTGCGGCCGGTGATGACGAGGTTCGCGCCCTCCTTGGCAAATGCGATATCGATGCCGTAGCCGATGGAGCCAGCGGAACCGTCCTTAAGCGTGGCCTTGCCGCCGCCGGTGACGATCACGGTCTTACCAGTGAAAAGTCCCATACAAAGTCCTTTCAAATCGCGACGGGCACGCCCGCCGACTGCGCGTATCCAACTTCACGCGCCAAAAGCTGAGATGCAACTTTAGCGTGTTCAAGCGAAAATAAAAGACCGCGGTAGGCGAACGGCACCACGTCGTTCGGCGAAGGGATTGTCAAGTACAAACTGGATAAAGCGGCCGAGTTATCGTTATCAGATCGAGCCATCGAACACGTTTTGAAACTTTGCTGCAGCGCGTGGGATGTCGGCGCGAGACTTTATCATAGGGTGACAAACAACGATGAGGAGCACATGCCTATGACAGACGAGCTGGACCCCCAGACTCAGCAGCATATTGATCATTCCGAAGACGCCGTCGACGACTGCGATACTCCTACCTGCGTCGACGCCTCCACCGATGCGCCCGCCACCGCAGATGCGCACGCCGGTGCGGATAAGGCAACAGACACAGACGATACTGTCGAGCATGATGAAAGCGAGCAGCCGGAGCCGAGCGATGCCGAACCTGACACGGACCCCGCCCCGCAAGCAGCGGGCCCCATCGAGGTGTCTTCGGAAGAAGAGCTCGATGCCGTCATGGACTCCATGATGGATGCCGTCAAAGCGATGAAAGACGCCGTGGCCGATGCCGATATTGATGCCGAGGAAGAGGAGGCCGCCGAGGCGGCCTCGACCTTTGTACCCGGCGAGACCCCCGTTGCCGACCAGGGCAGCACCATGCCCTCGTTTCTGCAGCTCGAGCACCCCACGATTGGCGCCGATGCGGTCGATCCGCACGCAGCGGGCTTTTCTGTGGTCGAGGGCGGTACCGGCAATATCGCCGCGCCGCAGGCTGCCGATGCGGACGCTGTCGACACCGCTCGCCCGATCGCCCCGCACTCCCCCGACGCGAACCGCGATCTGGGGACCGCTGTCTCGAACACCGCGAACGCCGTGGGCACCTTTATTGCCCAGGGCGCCTCGGCCATGCGCGAGATGAACGCCGCGAAAAAGGCACTTGCCGATGCCCGCGCCCACCTGGCCGAACTTGAGCAGCGCATTGTCGATCAGGCCGAGGAGCTCGAGACGCGCCAGGATATCGCAGGCCGCTACGACCAGATCGTCGCCGACCAGCGTCAGGCGATCGCCACAGCGCAAAAGACCGCTGCGGCAGCCGAGATTGACCGTGATGCCCACGCCGCCAAAGCGACAGAGCTCAAGAGTCAGCTCGAACAAATGAAGACAGAGGATGACGCGACTGAGCTCCGCCTGAAGGCCGCGCTCGACGCCGTGGAGGCCCGCGAGGCAAGCTCGCGCGAGACCGGCAACCGCCTCGTTCGACGTCTTGAGGATTCCAAGCGCATCCGCGACAAGGTGCAGGCCGAGCGAGACGCCGGCATTGCCGCCGCACAACAAACCGTCGACGCCACGCGCGCCCAGCTCGAGACGCTGCGTCATGAGTATGCCGAGCTGCAACGCAATCCCTCGGCAAATCCCGCCAACTATACGGTGCGCACCAGCGAGCTCTCGATGCAGATCTCCGACACGGCAGATGCCCTGCGTAAAGCCGAAGAAGATGTCCCGCGCATCACCGCCGACCTTGAGCACTCGCTTGCCGCAGCCGAGCAGGCCGTCGAGCAGGCTCAAGCCCCCATTGCCGAAGCCAAACGCGCGCACCAAGCCGTGACGACTGAGGCTGATGCCGCGCGCGACGAGCTGCAGACGGCGAAAACTGCCGCCACGACGCGCCAGCGCGAACTGCGCGAGAAGATCGCCGCCGAGGACAAGGCACGCCGCGACCAAGAGCAAAGCATCGCCAACGCCCAAGCAGATGCCGCACATGCACAGTCGATCATCGAGCAGGCGACCGAGGTACATGACCATCCAGAGATCACTGAGTCGCTTGCAGGATCCTTGGCCCGAGACAAAGCCGAACACGCCGAGACCGAGCGAGAAGTCGCCCAGCTCGAGGCCACCGAGGACGCGGTGCGCGAGCGCACCCGCGACTCACGCATCAAATTCACCGGCGCCATCGTCTGCATCGTCGCCGCAATCCTGGTGATCATCCTAGTCTGGCTGTTCGCGAGCAAGTAAACCAGCCGCCAAAAAAACGCTCAACGCAGTTGCGGTGAGATAGTTCCTGTTTAGCCCAAAAAGGCCAATTCAAGAACTATCTCACCGCAACTTATTTAGATGCAAGGTAGTCGTTTAAGAACGTCCCCAATGACTACACCGATGTTTTGTTGACAACCAAAGAAATGCCGGTGTTTTGGCAACGACAGCGAGCGGGTCGCATTTGAGGCAAGGTGACGTGAAACGAAAGGGCGCTGACCTTCTGGTCGCGCCCTTGAAGTTGAACGTCAGATT
>CABTWP010000090.1 GCA_902488525.1 uncultured Collinsella sp. | reverse complement strand
CTGTCCCCTTTGTGGTGGTTAGGCGTCGAGGTAGATGCGCTGGGGTTGGCTGCGGCGACGAGCAAAGATGATGAGCACCAAGCCCGCAATCACGAGTGGCAGACTCAACAGCTGACCCATCGTGATGACGCCGCCCAGCAGATAGCCCAGCTGCGCATCGGGCACGCGCACAAACTCAATGAGGAAGCGGACGATGCCGTAACCCATCACAAACACGCCCATAAACGTGCCTTGGGGCAGTAGCGGCTTTTTGCGGCTGAGCACCTGCAGAATGCAAAAGAGCACGATGCCCTCAAGAAATGCCTCGTAGAGCTGGGAGGGGTGACGCGGCATATCGCCCGCGGTGCCACCGAAGACCACGCCCCAGGGCAGATCGGTCGGCTTGCCCCACAGCTCACCATTGACAAAGTTGGCACAACGGCCCAGGCACAAGGCCAGCGGCGCGCCTATGACGGCAAGGTCTGCCAAAGTCCATGCATCGAGCTTATATATGCGGCACACAATGATGCCGCCGATAATGCCGCCCACCAAACCGCCATGGAAGCTCATGCCGCCCTCGTTGGTGGCAAAGATCTCGAGCGGATGCGCCCAGTAGTAGCCGTCGCCGTAAAAGATGACGTAGAACAGGCGGGCGCCAATGATAAGGCCAAAGACTACGCCGACCACGACACTCGTCAGGTCGTCGACCGTAATGTCAAAACCCCAACGGCGCTGCGTGCGGTACATGACGACCGCCGTGAGCAGGGCGCCGACCACGTAGGCCAGGCCGTACCAGTAGATGGTGATGGGGCCCGCCGAGATCGCGACAGGATCAAGCATATGGTAGAAGTCGTTGAGCATGTCGACCCTCCTACTCCCTACATACAAATGCGGCCGCGGGCCTTGCGCTCGCAGCCGCATATTTGGGCGTAACGTCTATGCGGAGTATGCCGTCCGCAGCTTTCGCAGCTTAGAACGGCGCATACTCGTCGTACAGGTCCTCGGCCTCGCCGGAGGCATTGACCTGCTCAACTCGGGTAACGCCGGGCACATGCTCCTTCAGGATGCGCTCGATACCCATGGAAAGGGTTAGCGAGCTCATGGGACAGCCGGCGCAGGCGCCCTGCAGTTCCAGCTTGACGACGCCCTCGTCGTCGACGCCCACATACTCCATATCGCCGCCGTCGGCCTGCAGGTTGGGGCGAATCTCTTCAAGAACCTTCTTAAGCAGCTCTTCGTTAACAGCCACAGGGGCTCCTTTCTCACAATAACGCGGGCACGCCCGCGGACAGAAGCTATGTTACTACAGCCATGTACCCGCTCACGAGCCGTCCATGCGCGCAGACGCGACTTTCACGAGTAGTCAATTTGGGACGGGGCTCTTTTGGCTGTTTTGCCGCCAGCTGGCGTTGGCACGCACTACTGCTGAGCTTGTCCCCCGGTACCAATCTGAACATCGACGATAACCTGGCGGTAGCTGATGCCGCAAGAGTCAAGAATGCGGCGGCTGATACGGCCATCATCGGTGTCGGCGTACTTGTTGTCCAGGTAGACAACCTCGCCCACGCCCACCTGCGCCAAAATCTTGGCGCAGTCGTGGCACGGAAACAGCGTGACGTAGACCGTGGAACCCTCGAGGTCCTTGAGCGAACCACGGTAGTTGAGCACGGCGTTGGCCTCGGCATGGACCACGTAGTTGTGCTTGTCCTGCAGCGGGTCGTCGCTCGTACCCCACGGGAAAAAGTCGTCGTTGAGCGCCGAGGGTGTACCGTTGTAGCCCACCGAAAGGATGCGGTGGTTGGTGTTGGCGATGCACGCACCCACCTGCGTGTTGGGGTCCTTGCTGCGGCGCTGCGCGGCAATGGCCACGCTCATAAAGAACTCGTCCCAGCTAATGACGTCCAGGCGCTTGCCTGACGAAGTTTGATGAAGATCGTCCGACATGGCAGACACCTCCGTAATCGCAATAGTTTGACCCATTGTAGCAGGTGAAAGGTGGAGGCGTTTGTCCCACCGGAGCCCTCACTTTTACACGCGGCGGGGCTTTTGGTTGATGTGGTAGAGCTCGGCGAGACCCCGCAGCGTCAGCGCGTCGTCTACCGTCAGGCTATGGCCGACCAACGCCGCGAGCGCCTCGGCATCATCGCCGGTAATGACGATGGGCACATCGCCCTCCCCCGCGACCTTGGTCGCGCGCATCTCGGCGAGCACCATGTCGAGCATGCCGTCGATGCGGGCCACCTCGCCCAAAACCACGCCCGAGCGCATGGCCTCACGCGTGTTGCGGCCGATGACGTGTGTCGGCGCCGAGGGCTCAACCTGCGGCAGGCGCGCCGCAGCGGCCGAAAGCGAGCGGGCGCCAAGTGCCAGACCCGGCGCGATGACGCCGCCGACAAAGGTTCCGTGCGTATCGATGACCTCGATATTGGTCGTCGTGCCCAGGTCGATCACGATGCACGGAGAGCCGTAAACGGCCCGGGCCGCCACGGCGTCGGCGATGCGGTCGGAGCCGATCTCGGCCGGGTCGTCGTAGTGGACGGGCATGCCGGTCTTGAGGCCCGGCCCCACCGTGAGCACGCGCCCCGTGCAGATGCGGGAAAGCGCCGCCTTCCACGGGCGCTCGAGCGCCGGCACCACGCAGCTTAGCACGGCAGCCGTGGGCACAAGTGTGCCCGGCATGCCCGCATCGGCCGCTAGCGCGGCCATGACTTGAGCGAGACGCATGCGCGCCTCGTCTGCTGTGATGCTCGACGGCGTGGTGATCTCGCACGTCGCAAGCGGGCATTCCTGCGCCGCGGCCGAATCCTCGGCAAACAGGCCAAAGCGAATGAACGTGTTGCCCACGTCGACCGTCAATATATATGCGCACCCATTAAGCATCGTCGGCGCTCCTTTCGTCTGCCCAGCAGTATATCCCGATGATTATTCTGGGACGGGGATTTAAAAAACATTAGGTACGCAATGATTTTTAAAACCCCGTCCCCGAAAAAACATTGGGATATACTGCTGGGCAGACGAAAGGAGCGCCGACGATGCTTAATGGGGGGGCCTATATATTTTCGGGCGACCTGG
>CABTWP010000089.1 GCA_902488525.1 uncultured Collinsella sp. | reverse complement strand
GGAAAGACTTAGAGGTCCTCGCGCCAGAAGGGCATGCTCATGCAGCGCGGGCCGCCGCGGCCGCGGGAGAGCTCGGCGGAGGGCACGACGAGAAGGTCCAGGCCCTCCTTGTACAGCACGTCGTTGGTGACGGTGTTGCGGGCGTAGACGCAGATCTTGCCGGGCTCGACGCACAGGGTGTTGGAGCCGTCGTTCCACTGCTCGCGGGAGGCCGCGATCGGGTCGCCGCCGCCGCAGGGGATCAGCTTGACCTGGTCGACGCCGGTGGCGTCCTCCAGGACGTGCTCGAGGGTGTCCTCGATCAGGCGGATGTTCACGTCGCCCGGGTTCTTGCCGGCGGTCAGCTCGTAGACGCGCAGGGTGCCCATGATGGCGGGGTGGATCGTGAACTTATCGACGTCGATCTGGGTGAAGACCGTGTCGAGGTGCATGAAGGCGCGCGAGACCGGGATATCGAAGGCCAGGATGCGCTCGACCTTGGAGTCGGAGTTCCAGAAGATGTTCTGGGCCATGACGTCGATCGCGGCGGCCTGGGTGCGCTGGGAGATGCCGACGGCGAGGGTCTTCTCGTTGATGTTCAGCACGTCGCCGCCCTCGGTGTGGAACTGGCAGTCGCGGCGGAAGTACAGCGAGACGTCCTTGTAGTCGGGGTGGTACTTGAAGATGTACTTGCCGTACAGGGTCTCGCGGTTGCGGGTGACCGAGTACATGCGGTTGAGGTTGACGCCCTCGCCGATGACCGCGAACGGGTCGCGGGTGAAGTAGAGGTTGGGCATCGGGTCGATGATCAGGTCGGACTCGGACTCGGAGTTGACCAGGGAGTCGAGGGTCGTGGACGCCGTGAGGGGCATGTCGATCTCGGACTTGGTCATGCCGGCCATGGTCTTCTTGACGAACTCGAGGTTGTCCTCGATGGAGTCCAGCTTCTCGCGGACGATCTGCGGCATGTGCTGGCCGCGGATGCCGGCCTCGGCGATGTACTGGTCGGTGAACTCGGCGCGGGCGCCGGGGACCTGGTCGAACACCTCGGCGACGAGGTTCTCGAGATAGAGGACCTCCACGCCCTGGTCCCTCAGGATCTGGGCGAAGGTGTCGTGCTCCTGCTGCGCGACCTCCAGGAACGGGACGTCGTCGAACAGGAGTCGCTCGAGCTCGTCGGGCGGCAGGTTGAGGAGCTCGTCGCCGGGACGGTGCAGGCAGACCTTCCTGAGCTTGCCGATCTCGGAAGGCACGTGCAGACCTTTCGTCATGGCCTCCTACCTTTCTTTCGGGCCCTTGTCAGGGCCGATTCGTTAGCGCCCCTCCGTGTGAGGCGTTATTGCTGACGACATATTTATATCCAAAATCAGCTCATACTTCCACCTTGCCCCCGAACGGTTTTTTATAGGGGGTGAACGGCATACACATATACTTCACGCATGGCACACTTCATCTTAATAAAGCGTATTTACGTGCTTAAACGCGTTTTAATCCTAAAATCAAATGGAACTAAACTTTGTTAAACCATCCTCAAATTGCATATTTCCAATAAAGCTATGAATAGAATTAGCGGTTCACACCGCGTCTCAACCATTTTCATTTTTATTCAGAAAAAAGTTTGTCCTATTCATTTCTGATAAATAAATTACCGTTTACCAGACGCTTGATACCGTTCACCGGAAACTCAGTATAAGGCCCAGCGGATACCGCCTCGCTTTACGGCCCCATTTGTAACAACTCGACTTCTCGGTATAGAAAAACGGACCCGCTTCCCCTAGGGAAACGGGTCCGTTTTCGATTATCTTCGGCTAATTTGGATAAGGCCCCCGAAGACCATCGGAATCCTAGCGATCGAACTCCGCCAGTGCCTCGCCCAAAAGCCTCAGGCCCTCGCGCAGAACGTCCTCGCTCGCGCAGTAGCCCAGGCGTGCGCCGCAGGGAAGCTCAAAACGGCTACCGGGGACCAGCAGCACTCCCCTCTCGGACAGCAGGCGCCTGCAGAACTCCTCGTCATCCTCGGGAATATCCAGCTGGATAAACGAGGTGGACACGCCCTGCGGGGCCGTCCAGGAAACGCGATGCTGCGTATCGATCCAAGCCTGCGCGATATCGCGGTTGCCAAACACGATCTTGCGATTGCGCTCGAGAATCTTATCCTTGTGCTCAAGCACATAGGTCGCCAGAGCATCGTTGAACACGCCGCCGCAGATCATGGTGTAATCGCGATAGGTACGGATGCGGTTGGACACCTCTTTGTCGGCCAGGACCCAGCCCACGCGGGCCGCAGGTGTCGAATAGGTCTTCGACAACGAGTTGGTGACAATGGCCCTCTCGTACACGTCGACCATCGACATAAAGGACTCAGTGTTTTCGAGCGGCAGATATACCTCGTCGCACAGCACGTAGGCGCCCACCGAGCGGGCGATCTCGGCAATCTGGCCGAGCATATCGGCATCGAGCACCGTACCGATGGGGTTAGATGCGTTGTTTATGCAGATAAGCTTGGTGTTGGGACGCACCAAGCGCTTGAGTTCCTCGATATCGGGCTTCCAGCCGAGTTCCTCGCGAAGCTCCCAATACTCGACCTCGGCGCCCAGCGTGCGCGGAATCTCGTAGAGCGGCGCGTAGGTGGGCCACTCGGCGATAACATGGTCGCCGGGCTCGACCACAGCCATGATGGCGTTGAGGTTAGCGCCCGTGCAGCCATTGGTCTGCAGAATGTGATCGGGATTGACCTCCCGACGATACAGCTTGGCAACCTCGGCCTTAAACTCCGGCGAGCCCTCGATCCAGCCGTAGTTCATCTTCTCGCGGTCCAGGCGCTCGTAGAACGTGGCGCCGTCCTGTTCATCGAGCGCGCGCAGCTCGCCCATGGTGAGCGACGAGATCGTCGACTGGGCGATGTCCCACGTGGCGCTCTTCTCCCAAACGTTGAGCCATTCCTCAACGCCAATCGTCTTGATGTCCATGGCCAAGATCCTTACAAAAGCAGTCATCCAATCGTGTTGACGTTCCTCATACAAGATTGGGGCGGTGCGAAAACCCGCACCGCCACAATGGGAGACATCTAATGGCAGCTAGATGTATGTATTATGACCTGTACGGGTCCTGAAAGACCTTAGAGGTCCTCGCGCCAGAAGGGCATGCTCATGCAGCGCGGGCCGCCGCGGCCGCGGGAGAGCTCGGCGGAGGGCACGACGAGAAGGTCCAGGCCCTCCTTGTACAGCACGTCGTTGGTGACGG
>CABTWP010000088.1 GCA_902488525.1 uncultured Collinsella sp. | reverse complement strand
TTCAAGCAGAAGACGGCATACGATATACTCTAGTTCCAGAAGAGACCATCCCGTCGAAAGCGAAATCCGTGAAGTCCCTCACCTCTTTTGCAAAGCGCTCAGCCCAGCTTGCCGCCGGCTTTGTCTGCGCTATCGCCCTTGCCGCTGGCGCGCCCACCGTCGCCGGCGCCCAAGTGCTCACGACCGACAATGTTTGCGGCAAAACCGCCGATGCGCGCGGCATCACGGCCGAAAACCTGCCCGATATCGATGCGACCAATGCCCTCGTCATGGGCAAAGACGGCACCGTCTACTATGGGCGCGGCGCCGATGAGCAGGTCAAGATTGCCTCGATCACCAAGGTCATGACCGCAATCCTAACCGTCGAGAATTGCAAGATGGACGAGAAGGTCACGGTGAGCAACGCCGCAGCCACCGTGGGTAATTCGACCGCCGGCTTGCTCGAAGGCGATGAGCTTACCGTGGAGCAGGCACTGCGCGGCCTGATGATTCCCTCGGGCAACGACGCCGCCATCGTGCTCGCCGAATATGTGGGCAAGAAAATCGACCCTAAGACCAAAGACGCCGAGGCCACATTTGTGAAGGCCATGAACGAGCGCGCTAAGAAGCTCGGCTGCACCGGTACGCTTTTTGAAAACCCGCATGGTCTGGACTTTGATGAGTGGGCTGGCGATATGCACTCAACCGCACACGACGTAGCGCTGATGATGCAGGAGGCCATGAAAAACGACACGATCCGCGAGGTCGTAGCGAGCGAGGATTCCTGGATCGAAGTCACGGGCGCCGACGGCACCGACCATTCGCATTCCATGGACACGCATAACTATTTGCTGGGCCAAGATGGCAACATCGGTGGCAAGACCGGCACCACCGACGACGCGGGCTATTGCTTTACGAGCGCCTACAACCGCGACGGCGACGAGATCTACACCGTTATTTTGAACTCCACCACCACCGATCAGCGCTTTACCGATACCGCCACCCTTGCCAACTGGTACTACGGCCACAAGGTGACGGTCGCAATCGCCAACACGCAGGAAAAGACCGCCAACGGCAACCCGCTTATGGCGCGCATTGGCCAAACCGACTGGACGGATAAGACAATCGACGCCACACTCGCCGATCCTACGGCGCAAGCGACCGTGTTTTCCCTTGCCGGCGAGGTGACCGAAAAGGTTAGCTACGACGATCTTTCGGGCACGGTGCATGTGGGCGACAAGGTGGGCAGTGTTACGCTCAAACAGGACGGCACCAAGATCGCCGTCATGGACCTGGTTGCCGACGAGGAAGGTGCAGGGCCGAATCCCATTGAATGGCTGCTCGTGAAGCTCGATCGCTTGGGCCGCCGCATCGACAACCGCCCACTTGCGGCAGAGAGCGAGACCGTAGCCAAGGCTCCTGAGATGTAGGGCGCAAGAATAATAAGTCCACTGAAAGGAGGCGTCCGAAAGGATGCCTCTTTTTTTGAGGGTTCGAATCCCCAGCCTCCTTTCTCCACACAAAAAAAGGGCCCCAAATGGGACCCTTCTTCAAATTCGTACTGGCGGAGAGCTGGGGATGTCCGGGCACGCTGCGCATGCCCTCCGGCTTCAAAGCCTGGCAGCTTTTCTCCCACGGGCTACAAACGCTTTCGCGTTTGCTTAACGCCCGTGCCCTCTCGGGTTCGAATCCCCAGCTAACGTGGTTCAACTAAAAAAGGGCCCCTTTCGGAACCCTTCTTTAAAGTCTTACTGGCGGAGAGCTGGGGATTCGAACCCCAGATGCCCTTTTAGGGCATACTCGCTTAGCAGGCGAGCACCTTCGGCCTCTCGGTCAGCTCTCCGTAACAGCCGTTCTATAGTAACCAAACAGCCAAGGATGGGCAAGGGGGAATTTTGGAGCGATTCCGATTTGCCAGTAGACGTCTCAGCCAATCATCTCAATTTGTAACAGTTACAGGCCGAATCTTCGTCCAGATGTTACAGATTTAGACAAACAGTCAGCGCCATCCGCAAATGTCTCAATCTGAAACACCTGCATGCCGTAATCCCCTCTAGATGTTACAGATTGAGACAAAGATGCGGGGGCAACCACAGCGGCGGCGTCGATGCCTCCAGTCTTTATTAGTCCGCTCGAATGGTCTCCAACAGATAATCGCGCATGTACGGAATTGCAAACGAAACACAGCCGTAGCCGGCAGGCTCAATCAGTCCCGTATCGATCAGACGTTTGCGATACGACCCGACTTTATTCGCCGGCAATCCCATCTTTTTGGCAATATCACCGTTCGTAATCTCGCCGCCTTCGCATTGCGCCATCGCCGCGAGATATTGAAACTGCCGCTCCGACACCCTGCGCAGCGCGGGGGCAATCACCATGGCATTGAAACTATCAAGAGCCGCCTGGACACCCTTGCGAGCCGCCTCTTCACTCACGCTCTCCGACCCGCTGCGCGCAGCAACCTGCCAAGCGTAATATCCGACCAACTGGACCATAAAGGGATAGCCTGCCGAAGCCTTTGTTAAAAGCTCAGCAACGCCTTCGTCGAGTTCCTTGCCCGCACGCCTCATCGTATCCTCAAACGATCCGCCGACTTCAAAATCTGAAAGCCGCGTGAGCTCGATATGCTTCGCCCTCTGAAGGAACGTCAACGTATCATCCACCACCACGCCATCCACCGAGGTTGGCAAACCAGCGAATGCAAAGGCGACATTCGCCCCTTGGCGAATCAAGAGCTGCATTTCATTACCCAGCTCGCGCATTTCCTCAGTTGAGGCGTCCTGAATCTCATCGAGTGTGATGAGCAAACCACCTCGCTTCGCGGCGTCGTACATCGCCTCCCCCAGATGAGAGGCTGACTTCGACAGCTCTACGGAGCCAAGGCTGACTCCTAAAATCGATGGGGAAATCGACATTGATGCAAGACGAACATTTCGCTGCAGAGCCTCGAGAATTCTGTCGCAAAAACCGGCATTTGAGGCGACGTCGACAACCTCGAATCCTTTTTTGCGCGCAAGATCGCCCAATGCGTTGAGGAGCACCGTTTTACCCGTGCCTCGGACACCCGAGATGCGCATGAGTCGATCGGGGGCACCAGGGCCATTCTCAAGAGCTTCGGCAAAGTCATCCAAAACAGCGTCGCGTCCGATAAGCTCAGGTGGATTCATGCCCGCTGTTGGCTTAAAGGGATTAATAGCTTTTGACATTCGACCTCCTCTGCCAGTTTTAACAACTTTAACAAAGTTTAGCAACTTTAGCAGAGTTTAACAGTTTTAGCAGGCTCGGCGGCTTTATGCCTTACCGATTCTGTCGGGTCCTCCCGCCCGCGCCGATACAAATAGCGCGGTGCGGCCCCTCTATATCGCCCCTACCCCAGCGAGCGGTTGAGGGAGCCGAGCTCGTCGTTGCCCATGGTGCGCCACATTTGGAAGATGCAACCGCGTGCCAGGAAAAAGAAGCCGTTGTCGACCAGTTGAACAGCGGCATCTGCCAGCTGATTCGTCACGGCGGACACTGGCGGCAGCTCGAGTCCAGCCTTGCGAATGGTCTCGACCGCTTCCTCGAACGTCGGAGGCTCGCTGACGCCCATCTCGTTCATAAGGCCCTGCATTTCTTCCAGCGCGCTGCTGCCCGACTCCTCGCCACGTGGCACCAGACGGTAACAAGCCAGCGCAAGGTCGAGCTGATCGCAATTCCAATA
>CABTWP010000087.1 GCA_902488525.1 uncultured Collinsella sp. | reverse complement strand
GGTAGTCGTTGGGGACGTTCTTAAACGACTAGTCAAACAAGAACGTCCCCAACGACTAGGCATGAAAAAGGCAAGGCATAAACCTTCTGGTCATGCCTTGCCTTTTGAATGACAAATTATCGCTCTGGACGGCGCGCAGCATCGACCGAGCGGCGGAACCTCTAGAGCAAGGTAACGCTAAAGCTGCGCTTGTCCGTCTCGCCGGGAGCCAAGGTGATGGTGTTGACCTTGTGCTCAAAGACGTCGTCCTCGGTGTCCGTGGTGGTATGACCGGTCCAGGGCTCGAGCGCTACAAACGGGGCGTCGTTGGCGGCAGACCACACGCCGATGTACTTAAAGCCCTCAAAGTCGATCTTGACGCCGTGGCCCGACTTGCGGCCGCGCAGCGTGAGCGTGGAGCCCGGGGTATCGGTGAACATGATGGCGTCGTTATCGAAGCTGCGGTGCGTGATGGGCAGCACGTCCGAGTTATCGGGAGCCTTGTAGCTACCCTCGAACGTCATGAGGCCATCGGGCGTGATGATGGGGGCCTCGTTGGTCCAAGCCTCGGTAAATGCCAGCTCGTAATCCTCGAACGCCTCGTCCTCGGCACCGGGAGCAGGTACGTTAAATGCGGGGTGGCCGCCCACCGAGAACGGCAGGTCCACGTCGCCGGTATTGGTGACGGCAAAGGTCTGGGTAAGTGTGGCGTCACCAGTCAGGGCATAGGTCATGTTGAGCTTAAAGTGGAACGGAAAGGCCTTGAGCGACTCGGGCGTGTCGGTGATCTCGTACGTTACCGAGGAGCCGTCCTCCGAAACCTCGACCAGCTTGTGCTCGACGATGCGCGCGAGGCCGTGGCGCGGCATCTCGCAGGTGCCAGCCGCAGACGTCGCCGTGTTGTTGCGCAGCGAGCCCACAATGGGGAACAGGATGGGCGCATGCTTGCCCCAAAAGGCGGGGTCGCCCTGCCACAGATACTCGTTGCCGTTGAGGGCAAGGCTCGTGAGCTGAGCGCCCATGGAATCGATGGCCGCGGTGAGGCTGCCGCGCTTGATGGTAGTGACGGTAGACATGCTGCTTCCTCCAAAAGTAAACAATAGTGTCGAGGGCTATTGTCCCACTCTTGGCGGCGGGGTTGAGCGACAGGCGCAGTTATTGAGCAATAGCGTAAAGGTCAAACCCGCCCTGCGGAGTGCTATCGACCGTATCGGGCGCCTGCGAGTTAAAGCTCACGGGAACCATGCGCTTTGAGGCGCGGAAGCGCGTGCCGTCGGTGGCGACGGGCGGTTCGTCGACGGTGAGCTCGTAGTCGCCGGGCTTGAGCTCGATGCCGTCACCAGCGGAATTGACGTATTGATACTCGTCAATCGTCTGCCCTTTGAGCGTACGCCCCACGATGTGGATGAGCATTTGGCTGTCGCCACGCGCGGTGTCCCACATCGCGCCGTCCTTGACCTCGACCGACACATGTACCGAGCGCGTGCGGCTGAGCGATTGCTCGACAGACATCTCGACCTTGGCGGCGTCTTGACGCTGCTGCTCGACATGGCTCCAAACGCTACCGATTGCCGAGCAGGCGATAACGCCGGCCATAAAGGCGATAAGGATGGGGCCGAGCGGCGAGCGACGTCCCGCATCTTCCTCGCGAGACAGATTGGGGCGACGTGTGGGTGCGGGCGCCTGAGCGCCCTGCGAGGGCACGTCGAGAATGCTGAAGGATGCCGTGCTGTCGGGATCGATGCTGTGACGCGGCTGCGGGGTCTTTGCCGGCGAGATCGACATGTCGGCTGGCTCGCCGAGCGTGGCCGTAGCGTCGGCCTTGGCCTCGTCTGCCTCGGCCTGGGCCCAAGCTTGTTCGAAGGTCAGGGGCTCGACGGGGTCGAGGGCGGCGTCCGAGTCGGCGGCGACGTCGTTGCCGGTCTCGTCCTCGTCGCTCGACGCGTCACGCGGCGTGGGCTCGTCCCACTCCTCGTCCGGAGCCTCGCCCTCGCTATACCACCATTCAAAGTTATCGATATCCATACGGGGCGCCCCTTAGGCCTCGCAAATAAACACTCGCTAGTCTTATACCCCCAGACGACACCGAAGCTCACCCGCGCCGGACACGAAAACCGTCACAACATTCGACGTTTTTCCTCGTTTGCGAGATTTTCATCGAATGTTGTGACGGTTTAGGCGGCAGCCACGCCGCGAATGTGACAAAGAGACTGTCCCTTTGTCACATTCTGTTAGAGTTGCAGGGATTGAATCCCGCTTATTCACGCGACATTGGAGTGACAACCTTGACCGCCGCAACCACGCCAAAAAGTAAGTCAACCGCCGCCGCGCTCTCCCCCGCGCGCACCAATCTTTGCCTGGCGCTGCTCGTGCTGTTGGGATTCTCGCTCGGCTGCTCCGAGTTCGTGGTCATCGGCATCGAAAGCGACCTAGCGACGGAACTCGGCGTATCGCTTGCCACCGCAGGCCAACTTATTAGCGTGTTCGCACTGATCTACGCTATCTCGACGCCGGTGCTCGCGCTCAGTACGGGGCGTTTTCGCCGCTACCAGCTGCTCGTGTGCTACAGCATCGTCTTTGTGCTCGGCAACCTGGTCATGGCGTTGGCGCCCAACTTCCAGGTGCTGTTCATCTCGCGCATCATCCTGGGCTCCGTCTCGGGCGCACTGCTCGCCGTGGGCGTGACGTACATCCCCGAGCTTCTGTCTCCGCAGCAAACTTCGCTTGCCATCTCGGTGGTATATGGTGCGTTTTCCGTGGCAATGGTCTTTGTCACTTCGATCGGCAAGTTTGTGGCCGACACGCTCGATTGGCACGTGGCCATGTACGGCACGCTGGCCTTTGCCGTTCTGATCTGCGGAGCGCTCGTGGCGTTTATGCCGCGCGCTGGGCAAACCGACGAGCCCGCCACTTTTCGCGAGCAGGCGGGTCTGCTACGCGAGCCGAGCATCATCACCGGCATGCTCATCTTTTTGTTTGGCGTGGGGTCGGTCTACGTTTTCTACGGCTACGTGACGCCTTATCTTGAGCAGGTGCTGGGCATGGGCACGGTCGAAGCCAGTACCACGCTCATGGCCTACGGCGTGTTCTGCCTGATCTCGAACATCCTGGGCGGATGGATCGATGCGCGCTTTGGCATGAAGGCGCTACTCGTGACGTTTGTGCTGCAGGCTGCAGCGTTACTCGGACTGTTTGCTGTGGGCGGCACCATGCCGCTCGCGCTGGTCTTTGTCTTTAGCCTGGCGCTGCTCATGTACCTGTTCTCGGTGTCGTGCATCACGCACTTTATGGACGTGGCACGCAGCCGCCATCCCAAGTCGATGGTACTCGCAAGTTCGGTTGAGCCCATGGCGTTTAACGTCGGCATCTCGTTTGGCACCGCAGTGGGCGGCGCCGTGGTAAGCAGCGTTGGCATTGCATATGTAGGCGCAGTGGGTGCCGCGTTCTCGCTTGTGGCCTGGGTGCTTACGCTGGTGACGATTAAGTTGGCTCGCTGGGAACGCAAGAGGGCGATGGCGCAGGCGTAGATGCGATACTCGAGCTCGATGATGGCGATCGAAAGGAAACCGCATATGCAACGTGTACTGTTCATCTGCTATGGAAACATCTGCCGCTCGACGATGGCCGAGTCGGTGTTTACCGAGCTGGTGCGCCGCGCTGGACGCGAGGCGGAGTTTGTCATTGATTCCGCTGCAACGTCGACCGAGGAGATCGGCAACCCGCCACACCACGGTACCGTTGCCAAGCTGCGCGAGGTCGGGATTCCCGTCGTCGCACATCGTGCACGTCAGGTGCGTCGCGCGGAGTATGGCGACTGGGATCATATTGTCTATATGGATGCTGAGAACGCGCGTGGCCTGCGTCGCATCTTTGGCGACGACCCCGACGGCAAGATTACGCGCTTGCTCGATTGGACCGAGTGCCCCGGCGACGTGGCCGACCCCTGGTACACCGGCAATTTCGACGCCACCTACCGCGATGTACTCGCCGGTTGCACCGCTATGCTCGAGCAGCTGTAGGTTCGTGGG
>CABTWP010000086.1 GCA_902488525.1 uncultured Collinsella sp. | reverse complement strand
CGAGCGAGCCGCATTTGCGCCAAGGTGACGTGAAATGAGAGGGCGCTGACCTTCTGGTCGCGCCCTCGAAATTGAACGTCAGATTGGCGTGAATGCGGCTCGCGCAGCGTCAAGTGGTCCGCCGTTCGGTAGAACGGCGGAACTAAATAACAATCCCGTTGCAGTGGTCGATTTCGTGCTGGATGATCTCGGCGGTGTAGCCCGAGAAGTTTTTGATGCGGTGGACGAAGTTCTCGTCCAAATACTCAACCTTAATGCGGCGATAGCGGGTGCAGGGACGCTCGCCGATCAGCGAGAGACATCCTTCGCTCGTCTGATAGGCATTGACCTGCTCAAGAATTTGAGGGTTGTACATCAGGAGTGTCCTGTTGCTGTCCTTTACGCAGATGATGCGTTTGCGCACGCCGATCATGTTGGCGGCGACGCCCACGCACTCGCGCTCATGCTCGTGGAGTGTATCCAGGAGGTCCTGCCCGGTCGCGGCATCGTCGGGTCCCGCGTCTTCGGAGGGCAGGCGCAAAAAGAACTCGGATTTCATGATGGGCTTAATCATGGCGGGCTCCTCATGTCTTATGCTTTCGTGGACTTTTAATAATAGCGCGGAAGGAAAGCTGCGCGTCCGCGTTACAATCTTTTGACGTTGGACCATGTTGCCAGATTCGTCGTGTACGGCGTCTGGCGTAAGTCTAGGGCTCATTTTTCGCCCTGGACTGTTCCTCTGGGGCGATGCGACTGTCGTTCCAAGAGGAAGGAAATGCATGGGGAGCAAATCTCAGCAACAAGTTCAAGCAACGCCATCGGCCACTGCGGCGCTTCTCGTCGTTATGTATATTGCAGCCTTTGTTGCCGCGTTTAACGAGAACATCATTAACGTGGCGTTGCACGACATTATGGCAGCCTTTTCGGTGAGTGCCACCACGGCGCAGTGGCTCGTTTCGGGCTACATGATCGTGACGTCGATCTTTACGGCCATCATGGCCTTCCTGTCCGGCCGTTTCTCGACGCGCAAGCTGTTGTTTTTCGCATGCGGATGTATGGTCGCCGGCGAAGTCCTGTGTCTGATCGCTCCGTCGTTTAGCGTTTTGCTACCAAGTCGTATTTTGCAGGCTGCGGGATCGGGCATCTTGTTCCCGCTCATGATGAACGTGGTGCTGTCTTGCGCCCCGCGCGAGAAGCTCGGTCTGTATCTTAGCCTGGGCGGTGCCTGCATTACGCTAGGGCCGGCGTTTGGACCCGTAATCAGCGGTCTTATGTGCACGTTGTTCGGCTGGAGGGCGGTGTTCGTAGTGCCGCTGGTGGGCGGCATTGTGGTCGCTGCGGCGGGCGTTAAGCTTGTTCAGAATGTCGGAGAGCGCTCGAGCACCACGCTTGATATTCTGTCGGTTGTTTTGCTCGCCGCCGGCATTACGGCATTCGTGTATTCCGTAGGCGAGTTCTCGACCAATCCGATTGCCGGCATCGTGGCGCTTTTCGCCGCCATTGTGCTGCTCGGCCTGTTTGCGGCCCGTCAGCTCAAGCTCGAGCATCCGGTGCTTAACGTGCGTCCCATGGCGAGCGTTCGTTTTTGGCCCGCGTGCCTGCTTGTGGTGGTATCGATGATGACGACGTTCTCGATGAGCGTTTTGTTGCCGCTCTATTTTGAGGGCGCATACGGCATGACCGCACTTGTTGCGGGCCTGCTCATTTTGCCGGCGATTGCCTGCAACGCCGTGACCTCGATTGTGGGCGGACGCGTGATGGACGCCCGTGGCGCATGGCCGCTGCTGCCGGTCAGCTTTGCCCTGATTGCTGTGGGGCAGACTGCCATCTCGATGACAGCGGCAAACATGAACATCGGCGTCGTCGTGGCGCTGACCGTTGTGGTGTATGCCGGAGTCGGTTTGGTGCTGAGCCCCTCGCAAACGGCAGGCTTGGAGACGCTGCCTGCCGCTGAACATCCTCACGGAACGGCATTGCTTAACACGTGGAATATGATTGCCGCATCGTTTGGCCCGTCGCTGTTTATCGGTCTGCTCTCGAGTTCTGCTGCGACCGCCGGCGCCGCTGGCGCTGCGACGGACGTAGCCCAGGCGATTGGATTTGCAGCTGCCGTGCGTGTGGCGGCTGTAATTGCCGTGGTCGGGTTCGTGGCGTCGCTGGTGTACGCTCGTCGCGAGTCACACATGTCGCATTAATGTGTGCACATAGATTCTGCAGCTAGATTGGATGGCGACACCATAAACTAATGGACGTTTTGCCGAGAGGCATGATTGTTTAAAGCGCAAAGAGTGCGCGACGGGCCCCGCGAATGGGGCGATGATGCCCGAGAGGGCCAAGAAGGAGTCTCATGTCCGAGAACGAAGAGATCATGAACGAGACCGAGAACGAGACCATGGCTGCCGAGGTCGAGGCAGTCGAGACCGTGGAGACCGAAGCTGCCGAGGTTGAGGTTGCTGACGAGGTTTCCGCCGAGGAGGAGGCCGAGGTTGTCGAGGCCGCCGTTGATTACGATGACGAGGAGCTGATGGACAAGATGCAGAAGGCCGCCCGCCTGCTGCGTAGCCGTCGCTTTGCTATTTCCAAGGAGGAGGAGGCCAAGGCCGAGCGCATGGCGAACATCGAGCGCGCCATCAAGCTTCTTGACCTCAAGCCCAAGATGGAGCAGAAGGAAATGTCCGACCTGCTGGGCATGCGCCTCCGTGAGCTTGATGGCCTGATGGCCGAGGCCGAGGCTGCCGATCTGGTCGGCCGCATCGACGACGCCGAGGGCGATATGCGCAAGATCGTCGTCTTCGCCGCCGAGGATGCCGCTGAGGGCCTGGTCGAGCTTGCCAACAAGAAGGAGAAGCTCCTGCCCGAGCTTTCTTACGAGGAGGCCACCGAGCTGATGGCCGCTCTCGATAAGGTTATCGCTCCGCTCGTCGCCATGGGCCTGGATGAGGACCGCGGTCCTCGCGGCGGTCGTGACGATCGCGGTGGCCGTGGCGGCGACCGTGGCGGTCGCGGCGGCTTTGGCGATCGTGGTGGCCGTGGTGGCGACCGCGGCGGTCGCGGTGGCGATCGTGGCGGCCGTGGCGGCTTTGGTGACCGTGGCGGCGACCGTGGCGGTCGCGGCGGCTTTGGCGGCAACCGTGGTGGCTATGGCGATCGCGGTGGCAACCGTGGCGGCTTTGGCGGCAACCGTGGTAACGACCGTGGCGGTCGCGGTGGCGATCGTGGCGGCCGCAACGGCGGCGGCTTCCGCGGCAACCGCTTTTAGGGGTTACGCGGTTCTACGAACCGCGTAACTAGTTGACGCTGCAAACCCGCCAGAGCGGCAATCTGCCTTTCAACTTCGCCGGCATGACCAGAAGGTCAATGCCGCCTCGTTTCAAGGCACCTTGCTCGCTCTGGCGGGCTTTCGCTCATATGACCCAATCCGCTGTCAAGAGCCACAATGGCCCCGCCGACCGCTTGCAATCGGTCGGCGGGGCCTGCCGTTGAACCCGTCCCGGTCCGCCCCCGGCATGTCGTCGACGCCTTCGGCTCAGTCTCATATCCGCGGATACCGTTCTGTCGGCCCGCACTCCATTCCTTCGGCGGGGTTCCCCAAGTCTGTCGAGGCGCATGCGGAGGGCTCCGCGCGCACAGCGAAATAGGGGGTATCCCCGAAGGCCGCCCGGCTCGCCGGGACGGGGGCTATGTCTATTCCGCGCCCTCCCGGCACATCATGCCGAGGGCCCAGAGCCACCTCACGAGCTCGGCCGCGGTGGCCGCGTTGGCCTTCGCCGCGGGCACGCCGCGGGCGAGCATCTCCTTGCGCCGCCGCAGGAGCCGCTCGGACCCCTTCCTCCCGTGCATCCTTATCTCGAGGGGCACGCCCGTGTCCCTTGGCATGAGCTTCGGCTGGTGCCGTGCCGCGGCGTAGCACCATGAGCCCTCAACGGCCAGCTTCCTCACGAGCGCGTTGCCCGCACCGCTGATGCCTCCGAGCCGCACGGAGTCGCCGCTCGACCTCTGACTCGGCGCGAGGCCGAAATAGGCCGTGACCTGCCTTCCGGAACGGAACCTCGTGAAGTCGCCGACCTCGGCCGAGAAGG
>CABTWP010000085.1 GCA_902488525.1 uncultured Collinsella sp. | reverse complement strand
CAGCGATGCAAAAGACATGACCGGCCCCCCCCCCGGCGGCCGATGCACCACAGGAAATTCCCCGCTGGGCACCCCCCCCCCCGATAACATTATTCACGAGTAGAGACGTCGTCTCTCTGAGCTCCTGCATAATTTCCTCCCCAGCCACACGGTGACCTGCCTGGGCACCCCCCGGAGGGCCGAGGCAGTCTGACACATGCCCGCAGTCGTTCAAGAAATACCAACCCCAGCATATGCTTCTGAAGATATTTTAGTCTTTTTATATAACAGTTTTTATCTCATTACCGATGAAACCGGTTGCCAGTTGCCGGCTCAATCCCTTTGTCGCATTCTAGAGCGTGTGGAGCAGGGCGATGAGGAAGCGGATGCCTTGGAGGTAGGCGCGACGGGTGATGCGCTCGTTGGTGCCGTGGACGCCGCGGTCGCATTCGTCATCGTCGACCACAAAGGCGGAGAAGCGGATGCACTCGTGGCAAATGCGCTGGTAGTTGGCGGCGTCGGTTGCACCAATCACGGTCGAGGGCACGATGCTCATCGGCTCTTGGCCCACCGCAGACGATCCGTTTTCCTCCGTCCCCCTGGGATCACGGAAATAGCGGGTGGCAATGGCGCGAACGGCCTCGAGCCCCGGACCGCCCACGCGCG
Source organism: uncultured Collinsella sp. (assembly GCA_902488525.1). Classification (GTDB taxonomy): domain Bacteria; phylum Actinomycetota; class Coriobacteriia; order Coriobacteriales; family Coriobacteriaceae; genus Collinsella. Next base: position 4,225 of record CABTWP010000085.1, on the reverse strand, counting down.
GGGACGGCGAGGGCTCGGAGCTGCCGGGGCCCAGCTCGACCTCGACTCGGCCAGCGAGCCCAGCGGCGGCAACGGCCTCGCGGCAGCAGGCCACGACATCGGCCACGCTCGTACCCTCGAGCATGCGGAAGTTGATATTGGCCCACATATCCTGCGGCATTACGTTGGCACCGGTACTGCCGCCTTCGATTTGCGTGGGCGCGCAGGTGGTGGTCACGAGCGGATAGAGCTTCTTGCTGGCGAGGCAATCGCGGACAATGGCACCCCCGTTGGCGGCAATTTCATCGGCGGTATAGAGCCCCAGCTCGACGAGCTGCGCGGCAAGCAGGTCGGTCACGCGCGCCGGCCATTCGATATCGCAGATTGCGGTGATGGCACGGCTCAGCACCTCGAGCGATGTGCCGCCGTAGGGGTTGGACGAATGCCCGCCCTCGCTCTTCGTCTTGAGCACGATATCGGCGTAGCCCTTCTCGGCAAGGTCGGCATGCATAAGCCAGCCCTCGCCCGCGCCATACTCGGCAGCTGGAACGATGCGGTAGTCACCCTCGTCGATCAGGTACTCAAGCTCAATGCCGCGCTCCTCGAGCGCGCGGCCGATGGCGCCTGCGCCATACTGCGTAGTCTCCTCGTCCTGGCCAAAGGCCAGGAGCAGCGTGCGCTCGTGCTGCCAACCGTGCGCCAGCGCATACTCAACCGCCTCGAGAATGCCTGCGACCTGGTCTTTCATATCGATGGCGCCGCGACCCCAAATGTAGGTGTCGTCCACATGTCCGCTAAAGGGGGCATGCGTCCAGTCAGCCTCGGTGCCGGGTACCACGGGAACCACGTCTATGTGGCCCATGAGCATAATGGGCTTGAGGGCGGGGTCGGAACCGCTAAGCGTCACCAATATCGAATGGTCGATAAGCTCGACCTTACCCGCCGTAAATACGTGCGGCCAAGCCTGCTGCATATACGCGCGCAGGTCGTCGAACGGCCGCCAGTCCACCGCCTCGGCATCCATACTCGAGATGGTCGGAAACGACAGCACACGGCCCAGGCGCTCGCACGCGCCGGCCTCGTCTATATCGGCAAAATCATCCTCATGCGCAAAAAAGCGCCAAACCTCGGCCATGGCATCCTTTCGATTGTGACGACAAGGGCCGCCCCACCAGAGCGGCCCTGCCACACAAGCGTTTGCGGTCGGCTACTTGTCCTCGAGATAACGCGAGAGGAACTCGCGGGTACGTTGGTGTTTGGGGTTACCGAAGAGCTCGGCCGGCGCGGCATCCTCGAGCACCACGCCCTTGTCCATAAAGACCACGCGGTCGGACACCGTGCGAGCAAAGGCCATCTCGTGTGTGACGACCACCATGGTCATGCCGTCGGCAGCGAGCTTGCGCATGACCTCAAGCACCTCTCCCACGATCTCGGGGTCGAGTGCGGAAGTCGGCTCGTCGAACAGCATGATCTGTGGATTCATGCATAGGGCACGAGCGATGGCAACGCGCTGCTTTTGGCCGCCGGACAGGCGACCCACGGCGGCGTGCGCGAACTTCTCGAGCCCCACGCTCGTCAGATGCTCCATCGCGACCTTCTCGGCCTCGGCCTTGCTCATCTTTTTGAGCGTGACGGGCGCGAGCGTGCAGTTGTCGAGCACGTCCATGTTGTTGAACAGGTTAAAGCCCTGGAACACCATGCCGATGTCCTCGCGCAGCTTGTTGATGTTGCAGCGCTCGGCCGTGAGGTCCTGGCCGTGGAACCAGATGTGGCCTGCGTCCGGGGTCTCGAGCAGGTTGAGGCAGCGCAGGAAGGTCGACTTGCCCGAGCCCGAGGCGCCGATGATGGTGACGACCTCGCCGGGGCTAACGGCCAGGTCGATGCCCTTGAGCACCTCGAGCGAGCCGAAGCTCTTGCGCAGGCCCTCGACGCGGATGAGCGGCTCATTGGTCTGTGCGGCGGCCGCGGTGCCGGTAGTGGCGATATCTGCCATGATGATTCTCCTCGTCTTGAGCCTAGTTGGAGCTGGGCAGCGTTGCCGGGGCCTCGGCGCCGAGCTTTTTGCCAAAGGCCTCGAGCAGGCGGCTCGCCACGAGCGTCAGGATCAGGTAAACCACGAGCGCCACGCAGTAGACCTCCATCTGGCGGTAGTACACGCCGGCGACCGTGGTAGTAGCGTATATGAGGTCAAACACGCCGATGACCGAGAGCACCGACGAATCCTTGATGTTGATGATGAGCTCGTTGGTGAGCGCCGGAATCGCGTTTTTAATGCCCTGGGGGAACACGACTTTGCGCATAGCTTGCCACTGCGACAGGCCCAGCGAGCGTGCTGCCTCGGCCTGGCCGGGATCGATGGATTCGATGCCGCCGCGCAGGACCTCCATCATGTAGGCGGTGGAGTTGAGCGAGATGGTGACGAGGCCGGCGGTGAAGGTGCTCCAAATCTGGTTGGCCTGAGCGGTCTCGAAGCCCATGCCGCGCAAAACGGTGAAGCCCGCGTAATAGATGAGCAGACCCTGGACCATCATGGGCGTGCCGCGCACGATGGTGGAGTAGACGGTCGCAAAGCCGCGGCCGACACTCTTAAAGAAGCGCACCAGGTCGTTGTCCACGCGATCGAAGGTCTGAATGCGCAGGAACACGAAGAGCAGCGCCAGGAAGAATGCGATGACGGTGCCGAAGGTGGCAAGCGCGATGGTGATCTCGATACCGCGAATGAAGAAGTCGCCGCTCTTGTAGGTCATGTAGACCAGGCTCGACAAAAAGTCGCTGGGGTTGGAGTCCGAGACAATGCTCACTTGCACCAGGTCGATAAATGACATGACGCAGCGGTCGACAAAGAAGATCGCCGCAATAGCAACGACGACATAGCTGCCCAGGCGCGCGCCGCGACGGAAGCGCTCGGATGCGAACGGCGATTTTTCGCGATAGTCGTTCCAGTGCATGAGTTTGGTGACGAGCGCCGCCGCCGACACGACGAGCCAGGCCCAAAGAATCGCCCAAAGGCAATCCTGGAAGATACCGGTGGGGGCTAAGAAGCTCAGCGGCGTGGGGTTGCGCTGGCTAAACGCCAGGCCGAGCGCCGCGATAACGCTCGTGCCCAGGTATACATAACGGTGGTCGGCCTTGATAAAGGAGGCCAGGCGATTGATGGTTTTCATGCTGCCTCCCTATGCCGGCTGACGGTCGAGGCACGCGTCCCACATTTGGTCGCGCTCCTCTTGGCTAATGCCCTTGAGTGTCTTGTCGATGAGCTTAAGCAGCTTGTCCGAGCCCTTGCGGCAACCGACATTTGCCGCGACCTCCTGCTTAAAGCCCTCGCCCTCGGCAAAATGGATGGGGACGATACCGGGATTTTGGGCCATATAGCCCTTCTCATTCTCGGTGTTGTAGGTCACGGCGTCGCACGTGCCCTGCAGCAGGTTCGAGAACACCGTGGGGACGGAGTCGACCGGGTTCTTGTGCACAACGCCCGGGATCTCGTCGATGACGGTGTCGAGCATGGTGTCCTTTTGGCCGAGTACCGTGGCACCGCTAAAGTCGCTAAGCTTGGTGGCGTTTTGGTAGGGAGAGCCCTCTTTTACGAACAGGCCAAAGTAGCCAATGAAGTACGGGTCGGAAAAGCCGACAGACTCCTCGCGCTCGGGCGTGGCGCTCATGCCGGCGATGATGAGGTCGATCTGGCCATTGTTGAGCGAGTCGATAAGGCCCGAGAAGCTCTGTTTGACGGCAACGGGCTCGCCGCCGAGGGCCTTGCAGACGATCTTGGCGATCTGCACGTCGTAGCCATCGGCATAGGCGCCCTGCACATTGTCGATGGGGATGGTGTACTCGCTGGCTTCGGAGACCTGCCAGTTGTACGGGGCGTAGGCCGCCTCCATGCCGATGCGGATCTTGTCCTTGCCGATCACGGAATCGGACAGGTCGTCGCGACCGCCGCCCGTCGTGGGCTGAACCACTTCCAGCGTGGAGGGGCGCTGGCAACCGGCAAGTGCGCCGGCGACGACAGAAGCGCTCGCAGCGAGAGCGCTACCCAAAAAGATGCGACGGCTGCATATCGGCTGTGGATGCGCATCGCGTTGATGGGGAGAATGCATAATCTGCCTTCCCTGTTGAATCGTATGCTGACGACTTAACAGGATACCGCTCAGCGCTACCTCCAGCAAATGCATATATAAATGCATATATACAAGTTTACGAACTGAAAACGATTGATAGTCGTTGGGGACGTTCTTAAACGACT
>CABTWP010000084.1 GCA_902488525.1 uncultured Collinsella sp. | reverse complement strand
GACTGGAGTTCAGACGTGTGCTCTTCCGATCTTGCCACCGCCCTTACCTATGCCCGCTGCCGCTACACCTATGCCGACGGCGATTACACGCGCATGCGCCACCAGCGCCAGGTGCTTGGCGCCCTTGCCAACCAGATTCTCAATAACTTCGATGCCACGAAGATCTTTGGCCTGGTTAATTCGCTGTCCGATATGCTCGTAACCGATATGAGCGTTCAGGATATCGTGGCTACGGTCAACGCCATGCGCGGTATGGATGTCGACGGTATCTACTCGGCCAACCTGCCCTCGTACGCCGACGACAGCACCATGATCGACGGTGTGAGCTACGTCTTTGTCTACGAGGACGAGCTCAAGGAAATGATGGAGCGCGTCGATGCCGGCAAGGATCCCAAGGGTCCCAACACCATGGGTCTTTCCGATGGTTCCAGCTCTACGATTGGCGACCTGAACAACAACACGTCTGACGATTACGCAAACGGTACCGCAACCTCATCGGTCAGCTCTGACGATTCCGATGACTCAAGCGATTCAAGCGATTCGGACTACTACGAAGAGCCCACCGGCGACGGCAACGGCTACGAAGCCAACTACTAAGTTACGGCGTTTTACCAAACGCCGTAACGGCTCGACGCTGCGCGCCGCCCAAGGCGACAATTTGTCATTCAAAAGGCAGGGCATGACCAGAAGGTCAATGCCCTGCCTTTTTCATGCCAACTTGTTCGCCTTGGACGTCGCTCGCTGACGTTGGCTCAACCTGCGGTGCTGACTACTCCCCTTGCACCAAAAACCGCCCCGTTCTCGGTTTTGAGGACGGGGCGGTTTTGCTTACCTGGATTGTTCGAGTTCCCTATGCAAAGCGGGCGACGAGCTCCTGGAGCACGTCGGTCATCTTGACGAGCGAACTGACCGGGACGAACTCGTTGACGCCGTGGTAGCAATAGCCGCCGGTGGAAAGGTTGGGGCAGGGCAGACCGCGGAACGACAGCTGAGCGCCGTCGGTGCCGCCGCGAATCGGCAGCACTTGGGGCTCAACGCCGCAGGCAAGGTAGGCTTCCTTGGCAACATCAATAAGCTCGGGATAGTCACGAACGATCTCGGCCATATTTCGATACTGCTGCTTAATCTCGACCGTCACGCGCTCCTCACCCAGACGCTGGTTGAGCATCGAGGCGGCGGCATCAACAAGGTCGAGTTTCTGCTGGAACTTGGCGGCGTCATGGTCGCGGACGATATAGCGCGCTGTGGCGTGATCGACGGTCGCAGATACACCCTCAAGGTGATAAAAGCCCTCGTAGCCTTCCGTATACTCCGGGCGCTGCACGTAGGGGAGTAACGCGTTGAAGTCACAGAACAGATTGCCTGCGTTGACCATACGGCCCTTAGCGTCGCCCGGGTGGATGGACTGGCCCTCAAAGCGGACGGTCGCCTCGGCGGCGTTAAAGCACTCCCACTCCAGCTCGCCGATGGGGCCGCCGTCGACCGTGTAGGCGTACTTGCAGCCAAAGGTATCGATATCCAACAGCTCGGCTCCGTGGCCGATCTCCTCGTCAGGGCAGAAGCAAATGCCGAGTGCGGGATGGGGCAGAGAAGGGTCCTGAGCGATACGCGCGACAAGCGACATGATCTCGGCGACGCCTGCCTTGTCGTCCGCGCCCAGCAGCGTGGTGCCATCGCTGCAGACCAGGTCCTCACCCGCGAGGTCATTCAGGGCGGGAAGCTTGGCGGTACTCATGGCAACGGGCTTACCGTCAACCGTGCCGCAGACCAGGTCGCCGCCTTCGTAGTGTACGATGTGCGGCTTCACGCCGGCGCCCGGTGCAACTTCGGTGGTGTCGAGATGGGCGATCAGGCCCAGGGCGGGCTTGTCCTCAGCGCCCGCACTTGCGGGGATATGCGCGCAGACATAGGCGTGCTCGGTCACGTGGGCATCTTCCGCACCAAGCTCGCGCAGCTCTTCAGCCAGCACGTTGGCAAGGTCAAACTGAACGGCGCTCGAGGGTACCTGGTCGCAGTTTGCATCCTCGGACTGCGTGTTGATCTGGACGTAGCGCAAAAAGCGTTCGAGGACATCGGGGCTCGTGGTGGTGTTTTCCATAAAGACCGCTCCAATCTTGGTCGTCGTGTGCAACAAGAACTCTAGCACGGTATGCCACGGCATACCACGACGCTTGGATGGGGTAGAATCAGCCATTGAATGCAGAAGGGACGGAAGATCATGGATACGACAAATAGCTCGCGCGAACTACATCTGACGGTGGCGAACGAAGACTACTTGGAGTGCATGGTTCGCATTGAAAGCGAAGAGGGGGAAACCAACGGCGTGCGATCGGTCGACATCGCGCAGCGCCTTGGCGTCTCCAAGGCATCGGTCAATAAAGCGGTTTCGGCTCTCAAGGCATCCGAGCTTGTCGAGCAATCGCACTACGGCAAGGTGATCCTGACCGATCGCGGCCGCGAGGTTGGCACGGCTATCTGGTACCGTCATCGCCTCATCCGCACGTTTTTGGTTCAGGAGCTCGGTGTCGAATTTGAGCGAGCCGATTCCGAGGCCTGCATGATGGAGCATGCGCTATCCGAGGACACGATGAGCCGCTGGCTCGCCTATCTCGAAAAGCAGGGAATCAGCGTCGAGGAATAGCGGGATATATATGGATACGAGTTATTACAACCGCTTTGGTGCCGAGGAACTTACGCGCCGCTTGTCGAGCGAGACCTTGTTGGCGCAGGGCCCCATGGGCAGTGTTTTGTTGAGTGAGTACGATGCCGCCGACATTCCACCGGCGTTTTGGAATCTGGCAGAGCCGCAGACCGTTTCTCGTATCCATCGCTTGTATGTCGCCGCCGGCGCGCAGGTGCTCATTACCAATACCTTTCAGGCATCGAGCTATGCCCTCAAGCACGACCAGATTGCGCCGTCCGTGGCGGAGGTCAATCGCGGGGCCGTCGACGATGCCCGCCAGGCGCACCCTCAGCTACTGCTGGGCTCGATGGGCCCGATCGGTATTGAGTGGTTTGCCGAGGACTCTGTCGAGTATCGTGAAATCCGCGGCATTGCGCGCGAACAGGCGCACGCCTTGCTCAATGCTGGTGTTGACGGTCTGCTGATCGAGACGGTGACGTCTATCCGTAATCTGCAGCCCATGCTTGCCGGCGCCCGAGATGCCGCCGACGGCATGCCTGTTCTGGTGAGTTTTGTCGTTGACGATAAAGGCGACCTGCTGGGCGATGGCCTCAACATCGAGGCAGCCGTTTTGTACGCCGAAAAACACGGCGCAAACTCGGTTGGTGTTAATTGCTGTTCGCTTGCGGCCGCGAATGCGGCGGTGCCCAGGATGGTTGCATCGGCGACTACTCCCGTTACGGTGCGTCCCAATGTAGGCGATCCGGTCCAGACTCAGGATGGCCCCGTATGGCACGAGAATCCCGAAGCTTTCGCGCGCGCATGCATCGAATGGAGACATGCCGGCGCCGCAATGGTGGGCAGTTGCTGTGGAACCACGGCAATCACTACGGCAGCGATGGCCGAGGCGCTCGATATATAAAGGGCAAAACCGCTCCATACGGGGCGGTTTTTTTATTGCTTGCATGTCCTCGGCAGCATTTGCCCAAATGGTGAATGCTGGTGCCGGCAGGTTGCTGAGTGCGTGTTGCGGGTATACCTCACGCGTACCATGATCCAAACACTGTGAGGTGTCTGCGCGTGTGCGCGATAATTCATTTTGGAACTGACGGTTGGCGCGCTCGCGTCGATGAGGACTTCACTGCCGATAACGTTGCCCGTATCGCCGATGCCGTCGGCGAGTTGTGGCAAAAGACCAATCCGGGCAAAACGGTATATATAGGGTTCGACACCCGGCCCCTGGCGAGCGAGTTCGCTGAGCTTGCGGCGGGCGTGCTAGCAGCGCACGGGCTGGACGCCGTGCTCGCTTCGCGATCTGTTCCGACCCCTGCCCTTACGTGGGCGGCGGCTTATGACGGTGAGGCGTGCGGCGCGCTCATGGTGACGGGGTCCCATCATCCGCAGGGTTATCTGTGCCTCAAGATTCGCATGGGTGACGGCTCGACCGCCAACCAGGATGTCATCGAAGAGCTCGAAGAGACCATGGCTCCCGAGCCAATGGGGATCGAGGGGCAATATCGCACCGCGGATATCATTCCTGACTATATGCAGGCGGTGGCATCGTTTGTCGATGCCGAAGCCATCCGCGGCGCGCACCTGCGCGTGGTTGTCGATCCCATGGGCGGCGCAGCCCAGGGTTATCTAGCCGACTTGCTGCGCGAGCTTGGCGTTGAGGTGCACGAGATTCACGCCGGGCAGGCGTCTGACCAAGAAGATATCTGCCCCGACCCCGTTGAACCGTGGGTGGACGCTTGCGAGCGCACGGTTATCGAGGACGGAGCTTGCGCTGGCCTGGTGACCGACGGCGACGCCGACCGTATCGGCGCGGTTGACGAGCGCGGCAGATATATACATCCGCATCAGATCATGGCGCTCGTTTTGGGCGACTTGGTTCAATTTCGTAATTTGGAGGGGCGCGTCGTCGTCAATCTTTCATGCTCGACGCTCGTGCGTCGCATTGCCGAGGCGCTTGGCTGCCGCGTGACCGTCAAACCAGTCGGTTTCAAATATATAGCGGCGGAGATGAAGAAGGGCGGCGTCCTCATGGGCGGCGAAGAAGCCGGTGGTATCGGCATCGCCGCGCATATGCCCGAGCGCGATGGAATCCTCGCCTGTCTGATTCTGTGTGAGCTTATGGCAAAGACGGACGCGCCTTTGGGCGTTCTGGTCGACCAACTCGAGGACAGTTTTGGTAAGACGAGTTACGGTCGACGCGATTTGCGCCTTGAGGCCGAAGATGCCGAAACGTTACGAACCCTGCTGCCGGGCGTAAACCCCAAGTCGATTTGTGGCAAGGTGCCGCAAAACGTTAGTCATATGGACGGCTTGCGTCTGTCATTTGAGGATGACACGTGGCTGCTGGTCCGTCCTAGCGGGACCGAACCAGTGGTGCGCGTCTACGCCGAGGGGTTCTCGGTGGAAGAACGCGATGAGTTGCTCGATGCTGGCTGTGCTTTAGCTAGGGGGACGTATCCGCTTTAACCATGAGACTGCCTTATATAAAGAGATGCTCGGCGAGCGGTAGTTAACGGCTGGCAAACGTTAGTCGGATCACAAGATGTGTAGGAAATGTGTACGCCCAGATTCCCGCCCACGGGGCCCCTCCGGTCTGGCAATATATCTCCTTGCCGCGCGGCCCGGTCGGACCGGATCAGCCG
>CABTWP010000083.1 GCA_902488525.1 uncultured Collinsella sp. | reverse complement strand
CTCGTGATTGTCGTCCTGGCCTTTATCCTGTGCTCGGTCTCCTTCTATCTGGGTGCCGACGCCGTTCAGGGCCTGCTCGACTTCATCCCGACGTTCGTCCTCGATGGCTTTGGCGTCGCAGCCAACATCCTGCCTGCCATGGGCTTCGCCATGCTCGGCCGTCTGGTGCTTACCAAGCAGCTCGTGCCGTTCTACTTCCTGGGCTTCCTGCTGTGCTCCTATGCCAACGTGCCCGTCCTCGGCGTCGCCCTGATCGCAATCATCATCGGCATTGACAAGTACGACCTGCTGGGCCTTGGTGGCGCCCAGTCCCAGCTTTCTGTGGAAGGGGATGAGGACGATGACTTCTAATTCCGAGAACCAGATTACTCGCTCCGACCTCATTAAGAGCGCCGTGAACACCGGCGCCCTGGGCATGGAATTCTCCTGGACCTACTACAAGCAGATGAACATTGCCTTCTGCCTGATGGTCGCCAACATGCTCAAGAAGATCTATGCCGGCCGTCCCGATGATTACGCCGAGGCCTTGCACCGTCACAGCGCATTCTTCAACATCACCCCGCAGCTCGCTCCCTTCGTGGGCGGCATCGCGATGGCCATGGAAGAAAAGGTCGCTCGTGGCGAGGTTGAGCCCGAGAGCGTCAACGACATCAAGGCCGCCCTCATGGGTCCGCTTTCCGGCCTGGGTGACTCCTTCTTCCTGTCCACCCTGCGCGTCGTCGCCGCTGCCGTGGGCATCAGCCTGTGCCAGGCCGGCAACGTCTTTGGCCCCATCGCCTTCCTGCTCGTCTACAACATCCCGGCGTTCCTGATTCGTATCTTTGGCGCTATCAAGGGTTATGAGCTAGGCATTGGCTTCCTCGACGAGGCTCAGAAGACCGGCCTGATGCAAAAGATCATGGCCTGCGTCGGCATTGTCGGCGTTATGGTCGTCGGCGCCATGAGCAAGGACATGTTCTGGGCTTCGTTGCCCATCGCCATTGGTCAGGGCGACTCCGCCCAAACTCTCCAGGACATCCTGGACGGCATCATGCCCGGTATGCTCGGTATGGCCGCCTTCTGGCTCTACTACTGGCTGCTCTCCAAGAAGATCAACCCGATGGTCCTGATCCTCTGCACCATGGTCGTGGGCATCATCGGCGCTTACTTTGGCGTGCTTGCCTAATATGTTCGAATCGCGCTTCCATCGCGTCTAACGGTTGCGTCGATCTTTGGGGGGCTTGTCGCATCTGCGGCGGCCCCCTGTTTTTTAAAACTCCGTACGAAAGGGGAGGGCTATGGTCGTACCCGAGCTTTCGCTCATGAACATCAACCATCGTTACTACAGCATCGAGACGTTTTTTAAGGCTGCAGGTGAGGCCGGCTATCGCAATATCGAGCTGTGGACCGGCTCGATGCACCTGTATGTGGATTGCCATGAGCACGATTCGGTGGATAAGATTCGCGATCTTGCCGCCCAATACGGTATCAAGATCGTGTGCGTGTGCCCCGAGCAGAACAACCCCAAGCCATGGAACGTCGCGGTGCGCGGTGAGGCGGGCCAAAAACGCATCCTCTCGTACTTTAAGAATGTGATCGACGTTGCCGTTGAGTTGGGCGTGCCGCAGATTCTGGTGACGAGTGGTTGGGCCTATCTGGACGAGCCGGCTGAGGACGCCTGGGCCCGCAGCGTTGCCATGCTGCGCTCGGTGTGCGACTACGCCGATACGCGCGGTATTCGCGTCGCGCTCGAGGCCCTGCAGCCGTCGGAGTCCGTGTTGGTCAATACGGCACAGGATGTCGCGCGCATCCTCGAGGCGGTCGATCGTCCCAACCTGAAGGCCTGTATCGACTTTGGCGCCATGGAAGTTGCCGGCGACACGATCGACGGCTACTTTGAGGTTTTGGGCGACAAGATCGTTCACACCCACTTTGTAGATGTGGGCGGCGGCACGACGCATCTTGCCTGGGGCGACGGCGAGCGTGATATGCGTGCCGACCTCGAGGCACTCATGCGCCACGGCTATACGGGCTATGTCTCGGCCGAGACGTGTGATGGCCGCTACTATCAGGATCCGTCCAAGGCGACGACTCAGGTTATCGAGATGTATCGCCGTGTGACAGCGGAGATGGAAGCCGAATAACTAAACTGCGCGGTTGCGCCGGAAACGCTTGGGCGGGTCTGGCGCAACGCTTTTATAGCTGGCGAGTTGTGGGGAACCCGTTGGCAGTAGCGCTCGAAATAGACAACTATTGGCGTTGTAATACCACTCGGGCGAGGAAACCGACCGTTCGCCGCAAATCTCCGTGAGTTTGGATTGGTATTAAATAACAAGCAATCGTATGGCTATAATTGGTATCAGCAAGAAGCGCGATGTATAGAATTGCGCACATGTGATGGGAGGACACACATGAAGGAGACCGAGAAGATCGAGATCATGCACTTCGACCAGGAGGGCTATCTCGAGGACGGCAGGAACGTCTACGAGGCCGGCAAGAAGATGACCGCCCTGGCCGACCGCGTGCACGAGGAGGGCTACGACGCCGTCTTCCTGATGGGCGTCGGCGGCACCTGGGACGAGTTCATGCAGCTCGAGTACCTCATGAACAAGTTCGGCGACCGCGACCTCGAGGTCTACCTGATCCACGCCGCCGAGTGGAACGTCATGGGTCACAAGCGCATGACCGACAAATCCGTCGTGCTGACCGCCTCCGAGTCCGGCACCACCCCCGAGGTGCTCGAGGCCGTCGGCAAGATGAGGGAGATGGGCGTGCGCGTCTTCGCCATGACCAACCCCGAGGGCAAGATCGGGCAGGCCGTGGGCGCCGAGAACTGCGTCATGATGGCCTCCGACCACGGCGCCGGCGGCTGCGAGAAGGGCTACTACCTCGCCGACTGCTTCGGCCTGCGCCTGCTCAACCGCCGCGGCTGCTTCCCCAAGTTCGACCTGTTCATCGAGCAGACGAAGGACGTCTGGAAGGACATGCTCGACATCCGCAAGCGCTTCGAGCCGCGCGCCGAGGAGCTCGCCAGGAAGTACGCGCTGGCCGACTACACCATGTTCATCGGCTCGGGCGCGCTGTGGGGCGAGACCATCCTGTACTCCATGTGCCTGCTCGAGGAGATGCAGTGGAAGCGCATCCGCCACATCACCTCGCACGACTTCTTCCACGGCACGCTCGAGCTGCTCGAGCCCGGCGTCCCGGTGTTCCTGTTCATGGGAGAGGACGAGTGCCGCGCCCTCGACGAGCGCGTCCGCGCCTTCCTCACCAGCGGCGTGACCGGCGACGAGGACTACGTCATCATCGACACCGCCGAGTACGCGATCCCGGGCCTGGACGACGACTTCCGCGTCATCGTGTCGCCCTGGATCCTGTCCGTGCTGACCACCGACCGCCTCGCGCGCAACTACGAGCTGGTCACCAAGCACAACCTCAAGTACCGCCGCTACTACCACCAGTTCGACTACTAATTTCATTTGGGGGAAACCGCAATGAGGCAATACATCTTCGCCAGCCACGCGCATTTTGCGACCGGCATCAAGGAGAGCACCGAGCTGCTCTCGGGCGCGCGCGATAACGTCCACGACCTGTCGATGTTTGTCGACGGCCGCACCGACGTCGCCGAGGAGGCCGCCAAGCTCCTGGCGACCTTCGACCCCGCCGACGACGTAATCGTGTGCTCCGACCTGTTTGGCGGCAGCGTCAACAACGAGTTCACCAAGATCGTCCAGACGCGCCCCAACACCTACCTGGTTGCCAACATGAATCTGCCGCTGCTGATCCAGCTGCTCTTTTCGGACCAGGAGGCTCCCGCCGATCAGGTTATCCGCGAGATCCTCGCGGCTGACGACACGCGCGTCAAGTTTGTCAACGACCTGCTGACCGATGCGGATGACGAGGAAGAGTTCTAGTCACCGCCTGCTATTAATGGGGCCGGGTTTCCGGCATGAGACCTTTGGGGGTCAATCATGATTCAACTGCTTCGCGTCGACCATCGTCTGCTTCATGGCCAGGTGGCCGTCTCTTGGGTCCAGGGCTTGGGCTCTGACTGCATCTTCTGCGTTGGCGACAAGGTTGCCAACGATCCCGTCTGGAAGACTACGCTCAAGATGGGAAAGCCGGCCAACGTCAAGCTCGTCATCAAGGACATGGAGCACGCCATCGAGGCCATCAACTCCGGTGTTACCGATAAGTACAAGATGATCATCTGCGTCGCCAGCATCGCCGAGGCCAAGCAGCTTGTCGACGGCTGCCCGCAGATCACCTCCATCAACCTGGGCAACACCAAGTCCAAGGACGAGCAGCGTCCCGATGCCCGTAAGATCTCCCGCCAGATCTTTGTGACTGCTGCCGAGGAAGAGGACATTCGTGAGCTCGTCGGCCGCGGTGTCGAGGTCGAGATTCGCGCTCTGGCCGACGACCCCAAGGTCGATGCCCTAAGCGCCCTCTAATTGAGAACCACGGGCGGCGCGCACGGCGCCGCCCCTATTCGTGGGCGTACCGGATAAACGCTTTACCCGTTACCCCCATCTACCGTTCACCGGGAGTACACGCCCGTTGAGCGATTGGTATTAAATAGTTTTCTCATGACTATATAATTGGTATCAAATCATTTGCACCGGTTTAGGTGTTAACAGCACACCGGTACAAGCTGGATCTGTCTAGGCGATTGTCGGCATGGAAAAGGGCGCGCTGACAAGTCGGGAATCGCCGCGCGGATCCAAGAGGGATCAAAGGGAGGAACAATGCTTGTTCAAGCGATCCTCATCGGACTTATCGCTGCCTTCGGTAAGCTCGATTATCAGCTCGGTACGCTCTATGCGTTCCGCCCGATCGTTCTGTGCCCGCTCGTCGGCATAGTCCTCGGGGACCTGCAGTCCGGCCTCGCCATCGGTGCGAGCCTCGAGCTGCTCTTTATGGGTTCAATCTCCATCGGCGCTTACGTGCCGCCCGATGAGTGTATTGGCGGTGTGCTCGCCTGCGCCTTCGCTATTCAGCTGGGTCAGAGCACCGAGGCCGCTATCGCGCTCGCGATGCCCATCGCCACTCTGTGCCTGGCCATTAAGAACGTCGTCAACGCCGGTATGCCCCTTCTGGTCGACCGTGCCGACGTCTTTGCCAGCAAGGGTAACCTCAAGGGTATCTACGCTATGCACTGGATTATCGGTCTCGTGATTGTCGTCCTGGCCTTTATCCTGTGCTCGGTCTCCTTCTATCTGGGTGCCGACGCCGTTCAGGGCCTGCTCGACTTCATCCCGACGTTCGTCCTCGATGGCTTTGGCGTCGCAGCCAACATCCTGCCTGCCATG
>CABTWP010000082.1 GCA_902488525.1 uncultured Collinsella sp. | reverse complement strand
TGCCAAAAAGGGACAGGTTTATTTTGGCAGGTTTTATCCGAGCAAATGCAACAAGGCCCGGCTCCGCTGCAACGGAGCCGGGCCTTAGTTGTTAGGATGACGGAACTCGATTACTCGACAGTAACGCTTTTCGCCAGGTTTCGGGGCTGGTCGACGTCGCAGCCGCGCAGGATGGCGACCTCGCGGGCGAGCAGCTGCAGTGGAACGCTCGCCGTAATGGGGCTGAACACGTCGCGGACTGCCGGCACGCGGATGATGCAGTCGGCGATCTTGTTGATCTCCTCGTCGCCCTCGGTGGCAACGACGATGACCTTGGCGCCGCGCGCCTTGCACTCCATAAGGTTCGACACGGTCTTGTCGTAGGTGGCACTCTTGGTGGCCACGGCGATGACAGGGAAGCCCGGGTCGATCAGGGCAATAGGGCCGTGCTTCATCTCACCGGCGGCATATGCCTCGGCGTGCAGGTAGCTGACCTCTTTGAGCTTAAGCGCGCCCTCGTAGGAAATGGCGGCACCCATGCCACGGCCCACGAACAGTGCGGACTGCGCGTCCTTGCACATCAGGGCAGCTTCATGAACGGCCTCGGTCTGGGTATCCAAAATCCACTGGATCTGCTCGGCCGTATCGGAAAGCTCGCGGAACAGCATGCGCGCCTGCTTGGTGGTCAAGCGGTACTTGACCTGCGCCAGCAGCAGGGCCAAAAGCGTAAGGCTCACGACCTGGCCGATGAAGCTCTTGGTCGAGGCGACCGCGATCTCCTTGTTGGCCTTAGTGTAGATGACGCCGTCGCTCTCACGCGCCACGGGGCTGCCCACCACGTTGGTGATGCCGAAGACCTTGGCGCCCTTGATGCGCGCGTCGCGGATGGCGGCGAGAGTGTCGGCCGTCTCGCCCGACTGGGACACGGCCACGACGAGCGTCGTCGGCGTGATGATGGGGTTGCGATAGCGGAACTCGCTGGCCGCCTCCACCTCGGTGGGGATGCGAGCCCAGCCCTCAATGAGATTCTTGGCAATGAGGCCAGCGTGATAGCTGGTGCCGCAAGCGATTACGTAGACGCGGTCGATGTCGTTGAGTTCCTCGAGCGAAAGGCCCAGCTCGTCGATGTCGAGCTCGCCGGCCGGTGTCATACGACCAACCAGCGTGTCGCGCACGACGCGCGGCTGCTCGTGAATCTCCTTGAGCATAAAGTCGGGATAACCGCCCTTTTCTGCCATATCCAGGTCCCAGTCGATGTGGGTGACCTTGGGCTCGATAACGTTGCCGGCCTCGTCGGTGTACTCGACGCCTGCGGGCGCGAGCTTGGCAAACTGACCGTCCTCGAGCACCACGACATCGCGGGTGGCGTCGATGAGCGCGATGACATCGGAGGCGACATAGGCGCCGGTCTCGCCCACGCCGACCACGATCGGGGAATCCTTGCGGGCCACGGCGATCACGCCGGGCTCGTCAGCGCACACGGCGGCCAGGCCATAGGCACCGACCACGTGGGTGCAAGCCTCGCGCACGGAGGCCATCAGGTCGTGCGTCTCGGCATAAGCCTCTTCGATCAGATGCGCGAAGACCTCGGTATCGGTCTCGCTCTTAAAGTGGTGGCCGCGGCCCTCCAGCTCTTCGCGCAGCTCGGCGAAGTTCTCGATGATGCCGTTGTGGACGATGGCGATACGACCGTCACAGCTGGTGTGGGGGTGAGCGTTAACGACGGAGGGCTTGCCGTGGGTGGCCCAACGGGTGTGGCCGATACCGCAGGTAGCGTCGCTGTCAATGTTGGAAAGCTCGCTCTCCAAGCCCGCGACCTTGCCCACGCGGCGGATGACATCGAGGTGCGCCGCGGCGCCCTCGCCCACCTCGAGCGCGACGCCCGAGGAGTCATAGCCGCGATACTCCATACGCTTGAGGCCCGTGACCAGGATGTTCTTTGCAATATCAGAGCCGGTGTAGCCGACAATTCCGCACATAGGATAAATCCCTTCGTCCGCTTGACTGCAAAACGTCCACGCACAGGGGGCGCTGAGACGCATAACGTTCGAGTATTGTACTCACGCAAACGCAAGCTGATATACCAGAAGTGGTATCTCAACTTAGATACCACTCGATGCACACACGTCCAGCCGGTTCAAACCACCACAAAGGTACCTGCCCCCTTCGTGGTGGTCGCGCCGGCAACGGCGTTTCCCCAGATAAACCTGCCACAATAAACCTGTCCCTTTTTTGTAGGTTTGGGATGCTACAATCTGGCTTGTACTTGAAACGCATCAAAGGGGCCGCTATGGCAAAGGTAAAAATCAGCGACGTCGCGCGCGAGGCCGGGGTTTCGTTGGGCACGGTCTCCAACGCGCTCAACCACCCCGAAAAGCTACGCCCCGAGACCCTCAAGCTCATCAACGAGACCATCAATCGCCTTGGCTACCTGCCCAACCAAAGCGCCCGTCAGCTCGCGGGCGGCGCCACCAAGTCCTTTGGCCTGGTGCTCCCCCGTCTCGACCACGGCTTTTCGCTCCAAATCGCCAGCGGCGCCCACAACGAGGCCCGCAAGCACGGCTACGACCTGCTCATCGCCAACGCCGATAATGACGATATTCTCGAGAACCATTACCTGCGCTACTTTATGGGCACCCAGATGTCCGGCGTCATGGTTCAGCCCATGGCGTCCCCCGACTGGCATCCGGCCATGACTAAAATGCCCGTGCCGATCGTCCATCTGGACATCCACTGTTCCGAGCCCGGCTACTACGTAGCGGCCGACAACGAGGCCCAAGGTCGCATCATTGCCGAGCTCGCCATCGCCCGCGGCGCACACCATATTGTCGTCGTCGGCCGAGCAGCATTTATGCAGCTCACCCTACGCGTGCTTGGCATTCACAAGGCCCTCGCCCTGCACCCCGATATCAAGATCGAAGTCATCGACGCCGGCGAATGGAATACCGCTGCCGACGGCTACGGCATCGGTGCCCAAATCGCCGAGCGCCCCGCGAACGAACGCCCCGATTTTGTCGTCGGCCTGACCGACGTGTTGGCCTCGGGCGTTATCTCGGCGCTGGTCGACAAGGGCATCTCTGTCCCCGGGCAAGTACGCGTAGCAGGCTGCGATGGCAACCCGCTCGCTTGGAGTGGATCGGTCCCGCTCACTACGGTAGCGCCCCCGGGCTACGAGATTGGCCGCAAGGGCGTTCAATTGCTCATGGAGCAAATCGAGAACAAGGCCCCGGCAAAGACCAAGCATATCCACGTCAGCTCTGCCGCGCGCACCGTCACCGCGGTCACGGCCATCGAGGACATCAACCGCCAAGAACTCGTGCGGCCGTTCCTGCTGGAACGCGCCAGCACCCAGGCAAGCAGCCAGACCGACGCCACGGCCATCAACCTCGGTGCGTATCTATAGCACGCCCGCGAGTATGCTAAGTCGCCGCTTAAGCAAAAGGGGCCCGACCATTGCCGGGCCCCTTTTGCTTAAGCGTAAACGTGAGCAATCGCTCGTTTTAACGCCGCAATTTTCTAGCGCACAGCCTTGATTGCCGCCGCCAGGTCGAACAACGTATCGAGCACGGCCTCGCAGCCATCCACCACGTCCTGCGGCAGCGGCACGATATCGGGGACGGCAAAGACATGGCAGCCGGCCGTAATGCCCGAGACGCAACCGTTGCGCGAATCCTCGACCACGGCACATTCCTCGGGAGCAAAGCCCGCGCGCTCGCAGGCGAGCAGATACATCTCGGGGTCGGGCTTGCCGTGCACGACGTCCTCGCCACACGTTACCGTTTCAAACTTGCCAAAAAGACCGACCATCTTAAGGTTGCGCTCGGCCGTAACGAGGCGCGACGACGTCGCTAGACCCACGTGATAGCCCGCAGCCAGCAGCTCGTCTAGGCACTCGGCGGCACCGGCCTTAAGTTCCAGTTCGGTCTTGACCATCTCGTCGCGAATCTCCTTGTGGCGACGATAGATCGCCTCGGTGGTTTCATGGCTGCCGTAATGCTCATCAAGGATGTCCATAACATCGGGCAGCGTGCGGCCGATAAACTGATGGATCAGCGCTTCATCAATCGCGAGCCCCAGCTCAGCGGCGCCTGCCTTCCAGGCCTTAATCCCCAAACGCTCGGTATCGACCAGCGTTCCATCCATGTCAAAAATAACAGCCTTGATCATATCGGTCCCCCATCGACTCTCGCTGTCGCATTGCCGCAACTCTACCGCATTTGGCAACTTGTATATAACGTATATACCATATTGCACTTTCGTTACACAGATAGAAGTCTTATGGCAAGTAACGCATTAGGATTATAGTTTTCGATCGAGTACTCAACGATAAGGAACGTTTCATGATTTTAGACACCACGGCACCCGCAGAGGAGCTTCAAGACAAGCTATCGGCGCTCGAACAGCTGCTTTTGGCATACGGGCGCGTGGCCATCGGGTTTTCCGGCGGCGTTGACAGCAGCTTTTTGGCCGCCGTGTGCGCCCGCATCATGCCTACCAATACCCTCCTCATCCATCTCACCACGCCGCTCATCGGCACGCCCGAACAGACTTCGTTTGAGCAGTCCGTTGATGGACAGGCCAATGAGGGGCCGCATTTTAAGCTCCCCGTGCTCAATCTTTCGGTGGATCAGCTGCAGCTCCCCCAAGTAGCCTGCAACGATGCTAATCGCTGCTACCACTGCAAGCACGCCGGCTTTACCGCCATCGTCAACCACGCCAAGTCGCTCGGCTTTCCCACCGTCATCGATGGCAGCAATGCAAGCGATCGCGGTGACTACCGCCCCGGCATGCGTGCGGCAGAAGAGCTCGGCGTACGCTCCCCTCTCATGGAGGTCGGCTTTACCAAGGACGAAGAGCGCGAGCTGCTGCGCGCATGGGGCTATCCCGTTTGGAACCTGCCGGCGGGAGCATGTCTTGCCACCCGCGTCCCCACGGGCGAGGAGCTTACGCGCGAGAAGGTCGATTTGATCCGCACCTGCGAGGACTACCTGCACGATCTTGACCTGGCACAGGTACGCGCGCGCTTGGTCGGCGGCTGCATGCATATCGAGGCCGCACCCGCAGATGTCGCCAAGATTGCCGCGCTCGGCGGCACCGCCGTCGATGCCGAGGGCAAGACCCCGCTGCCCGCCGCCATCGAGTCCGCGCTGCGCGGGCTGGGCTGCGACCATATCTCCCCCGAGGTCACCCCCTACATTCACGGCAACATGAACCTTTAGGTTACGCCGTTTTACAAACGGCGTAACTGCTCGGCGCTGCGCGGGCTCCGGACACGGCAATCTGACGTTCAACTTCACGGGCGCGACCAAAAGGTCAGCGCCCGCTTGTTTCACGTCACCTTACCGCACCCGGAGACCGCTCGCTCGCATATGCTCAACCTGCACTGCGTTAACTGCCCCGCCAATAAGGGACAGGTTTATTTTGGCAGGTTTT
>CABTWP010000081.1 GCA_902488525.1 uncultured Collinsella sp. | reverse complement strand
TCAGACGTGTGCTCTTCCGATCTGCAAGGTCGAGCTGATCGCAATTCCAATAGGCAAACGCCAGGCGATAGAACAGGTAGCCGATTGCAGAGCGATCGCTGGCAATACGTAGGCCGTGGCGCGCCACCTCGATAATCTCGTCAAAGCGCTCCAGACGCGCAAGAACGTTGATGAGCGCAAAGTGCGATTGCATGGACGAGCGCGCCAGATCGTAAAGATGGCGCACCTCGGGCAGCGCTCGTTCAAAGTCCTCTTGCTCGACGTAAAAGCTGCAGATCTCGTGCTGGGCAAAGTACAGCGCATCGGGCGCACGAAGGATTCGCACAGAGCGGTCTTCTTCCAACACCGGTAGCACCATGCGCACCAGCTGGTTATCGCAAAACTGCGTTTGAACCGGACCTGTCGCCAAAAGCTCGGCAACGGCGCACTTAGCCTCCAACTCCTCAACAAGACGGGAAAAGCCTTCAAAAGCACCTGTACGGTCGACTTTTGCCTGCTCGCGCAATTCAACAACACGGGCCACGTATGGGTCGTCGTCCTCTTCCATGACCTCCAACTCGTCAGCCGTATCGGCAAGCAGCAAATCGCGCAGCGCCGGCGGAAGCGTGCGATGGTCATCACGCGGACGAGCATGAACCTCCGCAGGTTCAATCGTCTCCGGAGCAGTTGACTCATACGCCTCAAGTACACGCTTGCACGGCATATCGTCCATGTCCATGCTCTCAAGATCCTTGGCGACAGGCACGCAATCGGCCAGATAGGCCGCGCGCCCAAAGAAATACGTTGCGACAACGCGCTCGCCCTGCTCACTGTCGGGAGCAGCAATCTGCACATAGCAGCGCGTGATGCAGGTGCCCGCGGCAAAACACGCTGCCGCAAGCGTGAGTGCCACGCGCGCATCGTGCTCCGCGGCCCAGATCGCGCGCGTGTCCTCGTCCAGCTCGCGCCAGGCGTCATCCTGAGCGTCGTATTCACGTTGCGGCATGGCATCAACGACAGACTGCCCAAACCGAACGAGCATAATCCCCTCGGCAACGTTTGCCCGATAGGTATAGTCGAGCCGCGTGACCACGTTGAGCGCCTCAACGATTCGCGCAAAACGGGTGCGCACGTCCCACTCGCCGCCCGGCTGGCAAGCCACCGTACCCGGCTTGCCCCACGGGTTATCGCTCGAAGCCGTATCGAGCAGTCGGGGAACATCGTTGGTCGTCTTGGCGATATGCCACGAATCAAAGAGTGCACAGCCCTCAAGGCTCGGCGACGAGGCCGCGGGGGCCAATCCGGCCCCGATGCGCTCGAGGATGCCGGAAAGGCGGTTGAGACGGCACTCTATTGCAAGCAGCATGTCAATCTCGTCCTGGTCCAGCAGGCTACGATCAAAATTGAGATAGAAAAGCTTTGAACGATCAATGCGAGCCAGGCTCATCTCGGACTTGGCAGCGATGGTGCGCAGACGGGGCAAGTCGACCTCGCTCATAAGGGCGGCGACATAGCGCTCGATACCGCTCGGATTCTCGGCATGGTCAACGCGGTAGAGCAGCGTCTCGATAGCGTCAGGTAGCGGTGCCGTGTTAAAGCCCAAAAACACCTCGACCGGCTCGGGCAACTTTACGAGCTTGATCTTGTCGACAACATTTTGCATACCCTCGTCGAGTCCGCCGGCGTCCGCCGTGCTCGCAATGGCATTTTCGGAGTCAGCGAATATCACGTAGCGCAGGAACATCGATGCCATGAACTCGCCGTAAGGAAGGGCGCGGGTCGAATTCCATGTCTCGTGGTCGGACTGCTCGCGCATGGGGCCTTCGGGAGAACCGACAGTTTGCGCACATGCGTGCATTGCACCGTTGGCTTCCCTTACCATAATCTCACCAATACTGGAATCCGACTCGTCAAGGACCAGTTCCATGTCGGGATCGTTGGGCAGCGGAGCCTCGCTGACGGGGCGGTCCACCTTGTACACCTCACCCGAAACGCTTACGTAGCCCAAAAGCGACACATGACTTTTGCCAACGAACTCGACGACATAACAAGATTCATGCTGATCCTCGCCAAAGAGTTTCCAGACCACGCCATATGAGCGTCCCGCAGGCTGCTCGGGCATCGCCGGAAAGCGCTTCTTGGGATCGAGAAACCTGAGCTTGTATGTCGGACGCTCTGCCACGAAATATCACCCTGATCGGTCGTCTAGAGAAGGAGCGGTCGCGGATGGGCCGCGACACCTACTCGAAATCTTACACGAGTCGACAGGAAATAGTCCGCTTTACGCCCGCGCCTCGACCGAGGTTCGAATCCATGCAGTGCTTACGTAAAAGAAAAGCCCCCGTTGCCGGGAGCTTTAATCTCAAATGGTGCGGCGTATAGGATTCGAACCTATGACGTTCTGATTCGTAGTCAGACCCTCTATCCAGCTGAGGTAACGCCGCGACTTGATGATTATTATGCACATCAACTGAATATAGGTCAAGCATTTTTCGAAAAAAGTTATCAAATTTGATTTTTACTCATTTGTGACCACTTGATGCGATCTTCGACGCATCGCGATATAAGAAAAGCCCCCGTTTCCGGAGGCTTAAAACTCAATTGGTGCGGCGTATAGGATTCGAACCTATGACGTTCTGATTCGTAGTCAGACCCTCTATCCAGCTGAGGTAACGCCGCAACGCACGGATTATTATGCACGTGACCCCTCGATGGGTCAAGCGACAATTTGGAAAAATTTTACGAAGTGATGATTAAGACGCTCGCGCCTCGACTGAGATTCGAATCCATGCGGCGCCGGCATAAAAGAAAAGCCCCCGTTGCCGGAGGCTTTCGATTTCAATTGGTGCGGCGTATAGGATTCCGCGCATCCGCTGCGCGGATCCGCACCGGCTTCGCCCGCCTGCCGGCGGACTCGCCCGCGGGCTAAAAACGCTCCGCGTTTTCTTGACGCCCGCGCCTCGACTGAGGTTCGAATCCATGCGGTGTTGCCATAAAAGAAAAGCCCCCGTTGCCGGAGGCTTTAAGTTCGATTGGTGCGGCGTATAGGATTCGAACCTATGACGTTCTGATTCGTAGTCAGACCCTCTATCCAGCTGAGGTAACGCCGCAGCGCAAGACATATAAAACCACTTTAGCTTATTGGAGTCAAGCACAATCTCAAACTTTTTTGTGGAACGCAGTTTTGTCATGCTGCTCCGCATATACCGCTGTTCCCCGTACGATCGATTGGCTTTTCGATCACGTCGAACTTGGCATCAAGTTCCCTCAGGAGCGATCTCACCCGCTGGGCACAATCATAATCGGCAAACGAGATGCTCAGCATGCGCGCGACCTGGTTGGAAGTCCCAACTCCATAGAAGTGCTCCAGCGCCACAAGTCCCTCGTGCATCACAAAGGTCTCGACCACATGCGGCGACTCCTCAAAGCACCATTGTGTCAACGGACCCTCACTCGTCTGCCGAACCACCAGGCCGCCCATGCCAGACGGCTCACACGTTACAAGCAGGTACTCCCCGCCCTCGTCGCTCTCAAACAAAACCACCCGATCATCAAACAGCTCCATCGCGTCCCCTTTCTCTCGCTCTTATTTAGCAAAAGCATAGCAGGTAGATGGCTGTATACAGAACAGTTGTTCGTGTGTTTTCTATTGAGCTGTCCGCACGGCATGGTATGGACCTGCGCACGAAATAGGGCGCCCCCGAAGGAGCGCCCTTGCATATCCCCTATGCAGCCAACTTACGCGACCGGCTCGATCTTCTCGAGACCACCCATGTAAGGACGCAGGACCTCGGGGATCGTGATGGTGCCGTCGGCGTTCTGGTAGTTCTCCAGAATGGCGGCCATGGTGCGGCCGGCCGGTAGGCCGGAACCGTTGAGAGTGTGCAGGTAGCGCGAACCCTTGAAGTTCTCGGGGTCGCGATACTTGATGTTGGCGCGGCGAGCCTGGAAGTCACCGCAATTGGAGCAGGAGCTGATCTCCTTGTAGGCGTTGTAGCTCGGCAGCCAGACCTCGACGTCGTAGGTCTGACGGGCAGAGAAGCCCAAGTCGCCGGTGCACAGGCTAATCACGCGATACGGAAGGCCCAGCTGCTGCAGCAGGTACTCGGCCTCGGCGGTCATGCTCTCGAGCTCCTCGTCGGACTCCTCCGGCTTAGCGAACTTGACCATCTCGACCTTGTCGAACTCGTGCTGACGGATGATGCCGCGGGTGTCGCGACCGGCGGAACCGGCCTCCTCGCGGAAGCAGGGGGTGAAGGCGGTGTAGCGGCGCGGCAGAGTGTCGGCATCGAGGACCTCGCCGGCGTGCAGGTTGGTGAGCACGACCTCGGCGGTGGGAATCAGGAAGTTGTCGCCCGAGACGTGATAGGCGTCGTCCTCGAACTTGGGCAGCTGACCCGTGCCAAACATGGTCTGACGCTTGACGACGATGGGCGGCCACCACTCCTTAAAGCCACGGCTGGTGTGCGTATCGAGGAAGAAGTTGATGAGGGCGCGCTCAAGACGGGCGCCGGCGCCACCGAGAACGGTGAAGCGGCTGCCGGAGAGCTTGTTGCCACGCTCGAAGTCGAGGATGTCGAGGTCGGTGCCCAGATCCCAGTGCGGCTTAAAGTCGAAGTCGAACTCGCGCGGAGTGCCCCAACGACGGCGCTCGATGTTCTCGTCCTCGTCCTTACCGTACGGGGTGGCATCGCACGGAATGTTGGGCAGGTGAGCCATGAAGTCGTACTGCTCCTGCTCGAGAGCGGTGCGGCGCTCGGCCAGACCGTCAATCTTCTCGTTGACGGCGCGCACGGCCTCCTTGGCGGCCTCGGCCTCGTCCTTCTTGCCCTCCTTCATCAGGGCGCCGATCTTCTTGGACTCGGCATTGCGCGTAGCCTGGAGCTCCTCGACCTCGGTGATGACGGCACGGCGCTCGTCGTCGAGCTCAAAGAACTTCTCGCGATCCCAAGACGTCTGGCGGTTAGCCATGGCGACATCGATGGCATCGGGGTTCTCGCGAACAAACTTGATATCAAGCATTAGATCCTCCGGCGATATACATTCCATTTAGGTTGCAACCTTGTACATGTATGGGCAAGTATATACTTATGAGCGTTTACGACCCAACTCAACTACGCAAGAAGGCACCCAATGGACGCAGTTTTTTCCTTTTTGTTTGGCACCCGCACCGGTTTTGCCATCCTTTTCGCCGGCGGCATCCTGTTATTTGCGATTCTTGCCTTTGTAATGGAGAAGCGTACCCATAAGATGTACGTCGACCGCGGACCCAAGTCCGAGGATGAGGAAGACAGCTTCTGGGACTAACCTGCCAAAAAGGGACAGGTTTATTTTGGTCGGTTTTATCTGGGCAAACGCAAGCGCCCCGCAACTGGAATTGAGCCAGTTGCGGGGCGCTTTTCGCACATACGACAAAACCGCAGGAAAAACCTGCCAAAATAAACC
>CABTWP010000080.1 GCA_902488525.1 uncultured Collinsella sp. | reverse complement strand
TGTGACTGGAGTTCAGACGTGTGCTCTTCCGATCTATTGCGATGTCGGTGGGATGAGAGATATCGGTCAAAGCCATGGGGCGACCTTTCGGATGTGTGGTGCAGAATTTGAGGGTTGGACGAGAGCAGAGCATGCGGACATGACGCCCGATGCAAATCGGTTAGAGCAGGCCCATGCTGGTCAGGATCGTGTAGCCCATAAAGATGACAAACGCGATGAGGGCAAGGACAATGATGATTTTTTGAGCCGGCGCCATGCCAGGAATCTCGTTCTCGCCCGTAGGTTCCTTGGAGGTAACCATGCGCTGGGCAAAGGTCATCTCGTCACGGCTCGGCTTGGACTCGACGGACTTGGGACGAGCGGCCTTTTTAGGCTGAGGTTTGGGCGCGGCAGGCGCAGGCTTCGCTGCAGCGGGCTTGGGTGCGGGCGCGAGCTTGCGCTCGGATGCGGCGTTCGAGGCGACCTCCTCGGCCTTCGCACGCTCGGCACGCAGGGCAGCCAGCTCCTCGCGCTCGCGACGGGCCTCTTCCCGAGCCTCGCGGCGGGCCTTCTCAGCGCGGAGCTCTTCCAACTCAGCGCGCTCCTCGTCGGACAATGGTTGGGACTCAAGCTCGGCCATGGTAAAGCCCTTTCTTTTAAAAAAAGCCGCCGACACAATGTCAGCGGCTTATCAAATCCAAGGGTGGAGACGAAGGGAGTCGAACCCTCGGCCTCTGCCATGCGACGGCAGCGCTCTCCCAACTGAGCTACGTCCCCAGGACAAGTCGATATTTTACCTACGGCTCGCCAACTGTCAACGCCCAATGCCCAGTCTTTTTGGGACGCGGCTTTTTTGACTACCATTCGCCCGATGATTTTTTAATCCCCGTCCCAGAAAAATCATCAGCGTGCGCTCTACTTTGCGCTGGTGAGGACGCCGGTGGTGTCGAAGGCGGGAGTGAAGCTCTCGTCTACCGCGCCGCCCTCTTGCCAGAACATTGTCGTAAAGCCCAGGTCGTCGGCATGGTCGAGCACCTGCTCGTACTCCTCGCGCGTCACGGCGCGCGCCAACTCGCCGCCCTGCTCGCGCATGAGCGCATTGGGCGTGTACTGGTTCATGACCGAGATCGGCACATCGCCCACCGTCTGCCACACCAGGTCCAGCACGCGACACGAATCGTCTGCATGTCCCGGCAGTACCAGATGGCGCACAATCATGCCGCGCTTCATGAGCCCGTCCTCATCCATCAGCTCTCCCCCGCGGCGATCGATCTCGCGCGCCATCTGGGACAGACCCGACACGGCCACGCGCGGGTAGTCCTTAATATGAGAAAGCGACTGCGCAAGCCCGGCATCGGCATATTTAAAGTCGGTAAGCCACACATCGACCAGGTCGCCCAGCGCCGCCACGGCACTCGCGCGCTCGTAACCACTCGTGTTGTAGACGATCGGGATAACCAGCCCGCGCGCCCGTGCCGCGGCAATCGCAGCCGGCAGCAGGTGCGCGTAGTGCGTCGCCGTCACCAAGTTAATATTGTTGGCACCCTGGTCCTGCAGTTCCAGCATAATCTCGACCAGGCGCTCAGACGAAATCTCAAGGCCAAAATTGCCGGTCGAGATCTCGTGGTTCTGGCAGTAGATACATTTAAGCGAGCAGCCGCTAAAGAAGATCGTGCCCGAACCGGCCTCGCCCGAGATAGGCGGCTCCTCCCACATATGAAGCGCCGCGCGGGCCACCCTGAGCGTGTCGTTAGCACCGCATACGCCGCGCGCGCCCTCATCGCGCGCCGCACCGCAACGGCGCGGACACAAATGGCAGGTGGGCAAAAAAAGTTCGGTCAACGACGTCGGCATAAAAACATGCTCCAAAAACAACAATTCAGCAGCTCAAACATAAAGGGCCAGGCCGGGTAGACGGCTCAAGCCCCAAGGCGCCGTAATCGTCCGACACGATTTTTGTAATGTCAAGACTGGAATCGATAAAGTGCCGCTTTATGATGTAGGTATTCCGCCCCCCGCGGAGCAACTGGGTGAACCGTCGCGTTTATTTAGGGAGCCCACACAGTCGTGCCTAGTACAGGTATCCTTCGTTGTTAAGGACGCTGGAACAGTCGATGAGGGCACCCACCTGTTTTAGGTGGGTTCATTTTCGTAACGTGGGGGGTGGTTTTCTTTTGCCGAAAATCACCATTGCAGTCCATATGGATCCCCGCCGGCATCCCGACAAGCCATCGACAACATTCCAATATCTGGTATGCGCGTGATAATCGCACGGTGCAAACCTCCGCACCCCCCTCGGTCGAGTATCATGGGACAGCTATGCCATTTCCGCGTAGCAACCTTTGACCTTTCCCTTCGACGCTTGGCGGTTTTTAGATTCATGGCTTCATCCCCGAGCTACATACCGTACCTATGCGTGGCAGCGGCGGCCTTTATCACGACCTTCCTCGCGGTGCCCCTGGTCAAGCGCTTGGCAATTAAGCTCGATGCCGTCGACTATCCTTCTAAGCGCCGCATCAACACCAAGCCCATCCCGCGTTTGGGCGGAACGGCGGTGTTTTTGGGCCTGGTCGTCGCCTGCACTGTGCAAATCCTAGGCACCTGGTACCTAGGCTGGCCACCCGTCCTGGTGCCGCACCCGCGCCTTCACATTAGCTATCCCATGCTGGCGCTCTCCTTTACCGTCATCTTTGCGACCGGCGCTATCGACGACGTCTTCCAGCTCACGCCCAAGCAAAAGCTGGCCGGACAAGTCCTCGCCGCGCTTATCGCCTGTATCGGCGGCCTAAAAATCGGCGTCATCGTCAACCCGTTTGCCCCCGGCGAGATCATGCTCGGATGGCTCGCCTACCCCATCACCGTGATCTATCTGGTGGCATTCACCAACATCATTAACCTCATCGACGGCCTCGACGGCTTGGCCACGGGCATCTGCGGCATCGCATCGTTCACCATGTTTTCGATGGCTGTTCTCTCGGGCCGCATCGACGCCGCCGCGCTCTCCATTGCGCTCTTTGGCGCCTGTCTGGCCTTTTTGCGCTACAACTTCAACCCCGCAAGCATCTTCTTGGGCGACTCGGGGTCGCTGCTTCTGGGCTTTGCGCTGGGCTCCATCTCGCTGCTCAACGTGAGCCGCACCGCCGCACTCACCTCGCTTATCATCCCGCTCATCGTTGCCGGCGTGCCCATCATCGACACGTTTAGCGCCATTGTGCGCCGCAAGCGCGCCCACATTAGCATCGGGCAGGCCGACAAGGGCCACATCCACCACCGCCTGATCCAAGAAGGCTACAACCAAAAACAGGCCGTGCTGCTCATCTATGCCTGGTGCATCATGCTTTCGGCCGGCGCCGCCGCGATTAACCAGGTCGAGGTGCCCATGCGTGTGCTCATCTTTACCGTGCTCGCCATTGGCTCGGCTGCCTTCGCCAAGCACCTGCACCTGTTTGAACCCGTGCTGCGCCACCATTACAACAAGCGCACGCACGAGGACGAGCTGGTCACCCCCGACGACCCCGCTTTTAAGCAGGAAGAGCAGGCAGCCGAGGAGCGCAAAGAAGAGCGCCACCACAAGCTCTAGGGCAAGCTGCCGAGGATGTGCCAAGGCGTTGGTAGCCGTTCGCGCAAACGCCGCGGCGGACTTGAAAACCGGCCCCTGGCAGTCCCTCACCCACTCACGCCCACCCCTCTCAATAAACACGCTATCATCAAAACCTGCGAACGAACGTTAGGAGCAATCATGCCAAACGAGAACAGCTACGAAGTCGCGCTGCAAAAGAGCAACGCCATTCGCGAGGGCCTGGCCAAGACGCCCGAGAAGTTCACCATGCTTACCGGCGACCGCCCCACCGGCCGTCTGCACCTGGGTCACTACTTTGGCACCCTCAAGGGCCGCGTGGAGCTGCAGAACATGGGCGCCAGGACCAACGTACTCATCGCCGACTACCAGGTCATCACCGACCGCGACACCACCGAGCACATCCAGGACAACGTGTACAACATGGTCATGGACTACCTTGCCTGCGGCATCGACCCCGACAAGACCATGATCTACGCGCACTCCGCCGTGCCCGCCGCCAACCAGCTCATGCTGCCGTTCCTGTCGCTGGTGTCCGAGGCCGAGCTGGCGCGCAACCCCACGGTCAAGGCCGAGATGGAGGCCTCGGGGCACGAGCTCACCGGCCTTCTGCTCACCTACCCGGTGCACCAGGCCTGCGACATCCTGTTCTGCAAGGGCAATGTGGTGCCCGTCGGCCGCGACCAGCTGCCGCACATCGAGCTCACCCGCACCATCGCCCGCCGCTTTAACAACCGCTACGGCAAGGTGTTCCCCGAGGTCGACGCGCTGCTGTCCGAAACCCCGCTGCTGCCCGGCCTGGACGGTCGCAAGATGAGCAAGAGCTACGGCAACGCCATCAACATCTCGATGACCGCCGAGGAGACGGCCAAGCGCATCAAGAAGAGCCAGACCGACTCCGAGCGCATGATCACGTTCGATCCCGAGAACCGCCCCGGCGTGTCCGGCCTGCTTTCGACGGCCGCCATCTGCACCGGCCGTTCCGAGGTCGAGATTGCCGAGGAGATTGGCATGGGCGGCTCCGGCCAGCTCAAGAAGTACGTGACCGAGGCCGTCAACGAGTACTTCGCACCGATCCGCGAGCGTCGCCAGCGCTACGAGAACGATCTGGACTATGTGAAGGACGTCCTGCACGAGGGCAACCGTCGCGCCAACGAGATCGCCGATCAGACCCTGGCAGAGGTTCAGGACGCCATGGGCATGGTGTACTAGACCGATTTGCTGGCTTGAGCTTTCGATTGCTTTAGGGCGGGCGCTACGACGTCCGCCTTTTTCGGAGCCGGACTGCTTCGGCTCCGCCCATTGCACTCCCCCGATAAACAGGAACGGGCCCGCCGGCAGTCAGTTGCCGGCGGGCCCGTTCCCGAAGTACACCGTTGAATCGCACAGAGGGGAGGAATGCGAATCAAACTCAACAGGGCAGGCTTTTTCATCGCCTATTGCCTGCTCCGTTGCTGAATACAATATAGTTCACCGTGGTTTACTTTCTAACGGCAACGTACGCCGCCACACCTTCTCCATAAGTTAGCCCCGGTAAACCTACCAAAAAGGGACAGGTTTATTTTGGTAGGTTTTATCTGGGGAAATGTCAGCGATAACGGCGTTCCACCACGATGGGTACAGGCACCTTTGTGGTGGTTTTGACCACGGCAGAACTATTAGAGTCCGGCAGGCCAGCGACAGGCGCCCAGATCGACGTGCATGGGATTGGTAAACGTCACGCCCTCCCCCATTAAGAGCTCACGCTGAGCATCGGGGCCGCCAAAGGCAAAGCCCTCGCAGATACGACCGTCGGCAAACACCACGCGATGACAGGGAATTTCGCCAGGGCGTGGGTTGCTATGCAGCGCATAGCCCACATAGCGCGCGCTCCGCGGACGACCGGCGAGCAGCGCCACCTGGCCATACGTGGCGACCATCCCCTCGGGAATCTGCTCGACCACCTCGTACACCCGCTCAAAAAAGCCCTCAGACGCCATTGCTCGCTCCCTTCCATCCGGAAAAGCATAAACCACCACAAAGGTGCCT
>CABTWP010000079.1 GCA_902488525.1 uncultured Collinsella sp. | reverse complement strand
GCTTTTTGCGCACAATCTCGACGCGGTCCTCAAAGGGAGCGGTCACCAATACGGCAATGTGGTTGGGGTTGTTACGCAGCAGATAATCGGACAGACGACCTTCGATAATGCAGCTCTCGGTCTCGCCCAGATCCAAAATCACCTGGCTCATCTTTTGGAACAACTTGTCCGAGTACGAACGCGCATCGTAGCGGTCGGGCAGAAACGCCATGTTCTCCACGGCCAGACGCTCGTCGTAGGCGGCCATCTTGTCGAGCGACTCGCCCGCACGCAGCGACGCGCGCACCAGCAGCTCGTTGTCATACAGCGGAATCCCCAGCTCGTTGGCGAGGATACGGCCAATCTCGTGGCCCTCGGCACCAAAGTCGCGCGCGATGGTAATGACCACGGGGCTCTTCTTATTCTCCAGATCGCTCATCGCGATTCCTTTCTCTATGTGACAAAGGGGCTGTCCCTTTGCCACATTCTACGCTGCCACCATTCGCCTCTGATACGCTCGGACCAGCAGCGAGATACCAAAGTTGAGCACAAAGTACATCGCAAACACCAGGCCGTAGAGCATAAGAACCTGCGACAGGTCGATCGCGTGGGCCATCACGACGTTTGCCGTGTACATGAGCTCGGCCACGTTAATGCCCGAAAGATACGAGCTGTCCTTAATGACGGTCGTGCACTGGCTAAACAGCGCCGGAATGATCGTCTTAAACGTCTGCGGCAGAATGATGTAGCGCATGGTGGCAAAGAAGCCAAAGCCCTGGCTCTGCGCTGCCTCAAATTGGCCGCGCGGAATCGAGTTGAGGCCGCCGCGCACAATCTCGGCCATAACAGCGCTGGTAAACAGCGTAAAGGCGATGGTCGAAATCACAATGTCCAAACCCTGCACCGTAAAGTAGATAAAAAGGATCCACAGCAGGTTCGGCGTGCAACGGAACAGCTCGATATAGGCACTCACCAAAATACGGAACGGGCGGGGCGCATAGCTTTTAACAAGCGCCAGCACCGTGCCAAAGATGAGCGAGAAAAAGATCGACAGCGCCGAGATCTCGATCGTCTTAACAAAGCCGCCCCAAATGTAGAGCAGGTTGGACGCGTTGAAGATTTCCATGCGCTAGGCCTCCTCTACGTTGTCGAGCCCCAGCTCGGCCAGGCTCACGCCGCGCGGACGCTCCTTGGAGCGGCGCTCGAGCCACTGCACCAGCATGGCGAGCGGAAAGCAGATGATGAAGTACATAAGGCAGCAGACGATGTATCCCTGCAGGTAACCGTACAGACTCACAAAGTTGTCGGAACGGTACATAAGGTCGCCGCCGGCCACAAGCGCCAGCACCGACGTATTCTTGACCAGGTTGAGCGCCTGGTTACACAGCGGCGGCAAAATGATCTTGAATGTCTGGGGCAGCACGATGTACCAGTACGCCTGCGCACGGGTGAAGCCCTGGCTCTGGGCCGCCTCCATCTGACCGCGCGGAACCGCCTCGATACCGGTGCGGATGACCTCCGAAATGTAGGCCGCGTGATACAGACCCACGCCCAAGAAGCCCAGCACGAACGGCGCGATGCGCACCGGCTGGTCGGCACCGGTTATGGCCTGCAAAAACTGCGGACCGGCCATGTACATAAAGAGCACCTGTACGGGCAACGGGGTGTTCTGGTAAAACTCCACGTACACGCGGCTTATGGCGCGCAACACGCGCGAACGAGTGGTAGAGAACACGCCCAGCAGCGTACCCAGCACTAGCGACAGCAGCAGACTGGCAACGACCACCTGCAGCGTCACGCCAAAGCCCTCCCAGAAGGGCCCCATGTTTTGAAATGTCGTCGACCAACGGTCGGCGTCAAATAATCCTTCGAGCATTTGATTCCTTCCTTGGACGATGCGCCTATACAAGACCCCAGGTCTTGACCTCTTGGTCGAGCCAGCCGTCGGCCAGGCGATCGCAAATCACCTGATCGACCACGGCCGAAAGGTCGCAGCCCTTCTTGGTCGCCACGCCGTAGCCCTGCTCGCCAAACTTGACCTCGGGCTGCAACAGCTCAACGGTCTCATTCATGTAACCGGCCAGCGTGGAGCGGTCCATGGCAAAGACGTCGATATTGCCGGCGTCGAGCGAACTCTTGATGATGGGGTAGCCGCTAAAGGCCCTAAACTCGGGCTTACAGCTAATGCCGTTGTCCTTGATCATCTGCTCGATCAGGCCCTGCGTGTTAGAGCCCTGACTCACGCCGATGACCTTGCCGTCCAGGTCCTCAATCGAGGTAAAGCCCGAACGCTTCTTGACCATGAGTCCCACGTAGTCGGTGCGGTACGGCGTCGAGAAATCCCAGCTCTTCTTGCGCTCGTCGGTGATGGTGTAGGTCGCCGCGACCACGTCGAGCTGGCCGTTATCGATCAGCGGGCCGCGCGTCTTGGGCGTTACGTCGGTAAACTCGACAAGCTCCTGGGCACGGGCCTCCTTGTAGCTCACGCCAAAGACGGCGGCCGCGATCTGGTAGCACAAATCGACTTCCATGCCCTCAAAGCGACCCTTGGCGGTGTCGTAATAGCCGTAGCCGGGAACGTCCTTCTTAACGCCGGCATTCAGATGGCCACGCGACTTGATGGCCGCAAGCTTAGACCCCTTGTCGGAGCCCTCGCCGCTGGTGGAGTTGCCGCAACCGGCAAGCGCGGTCCCCGTCAGCGCAAGCATGCCGGCGCCCGCCAGCTGCAAAAAGTGACGGCGCGACACGGCCGCCCTCGTCATATCCGTCATGTCCATCACCGCGCCTAGTGCAAAATCTTGGACAGGAACTCGCGGCAGCGCGGGTTCTCGGGGTTATCGAAGAAGTGCTCGGGCGTGCCCTCCTCCAGGATGCGGCCGTCCTCCATAAAGATGACGCGGTCGGCCACCTGGCGCGCAAAGCCCATCTCGTGCGTCACGCAGATCATGGTGATGTCCTCCTGCGCGAGCTCAATCATAACGTCCAAGACTTCCTGGACCATCTCGGGGTCGAGCGCCGAGGTCGGCTCGTCAAACAGGATGATGGGCTGCTTGGTGCACAGGGCACGGGCGATGGCGATGCGCTGCTGCTGACCGCCCGAGAGATTCTGCGGATACTCGCCGGCCTTATGCGCCATGCCAACACGCTTGAGCGCGGCAACAGCGATCTCGGTCGCCTCCTCCTTGCTCTTCTTTTGAAGCTTGATGGGCGCGAGCGTCAGGTTGCCGAGCACCGTCATGTTGGGATACAGGTTGAACTGCTGAAACACCATGGAACTATACTTGCGAGCCATCTCCAGGTGATTCTTTTTGGTGAGCGGCGTACCGTCGATGACGACCTCGCCCGACGTGGGCTCCTCCAGATAATCGACGCAACGGATGAGCGTCGACTTACCCGAACCGGAAGGCCCGATCATTACGAGCTTCTCGCCGCGCTTGACGGTGAGATTGATATCTTTGAGCACATGCAGGTCGCCAAAGTACTTGTTGAGATGCTTGATCTCGATCATGTCTGCCATGAATGTCCCTTTCCTGCGCTTACACGAATTGCACTATTGTACGGAAAGAACCACGTTTCCGCAGCCCACACTACATTCCCGTAAAGAACCCGCAACCTTCCACCCACTCATTGGGGACAGGTTTAAATGAGTACCCGCTCATTGGGCACTCATTTAAGCCTGTCCCCAATGAGCACCGCCCAGCAAAAAAGGGGCGCGACCGCAATGG
Organism: uncultured Collinsella sp.; assembly: GCA_902488525.1. Classification (GTDB taxonomy): domain Bacteria; phylum Actinomycetota; class Coriobacteriia; order Coriobacteriales; family Coriobacteriaceae; genus Collinsella. The sequence continues at coordinate 2,064 of CABTWP010000079.1, read as the reverse complement.
TCACGCCCCCTCAGCCTCAACTGTGTACCGCTCGGCCCTTACGCAAGCTTTGCTCCGACGATCTTTGCCGCGGCAGGCTTATCGAAGTTGCCGCCGGTGGCCTTGCCGAGTGCGCCCATAACCTGGCCCATCTGCTTCTTGGAAGTAGCGCCCAGCTCGGCGATGACCTGCTCGATCAGCGCCTCGAGCTCCTCGCCCGAAACCTGTGCGGGCAGCAGACTCTCCAGAATCTTGACCTGCTCGGTCAGGTTGTCGGTACGCTCCTGGTCGGTGCCGGCCTTGATGGACATCTCCAGCGTCTCGTTCGTCTGCTTGATCAGACGCTTGATCATGCTGTTGACGTCTTCCTCGGTCACATCGCGGCGCTCATTGACCTCGATATTCTTCACCTCGGCCTTGACCTGGCGAATGATGGACAGGCGAACCTTGTCCTTGGCCTTCATGGCCGCGATCATTTCCTTCTGCAGCTCTTCGTTGGTCATCTGCAAATCCTCTCTAATAGCGTGGGCGGCACTCGCGCGAGCACCGCCCCATGATTACTCAGTCGTCGACGAATCGTCGGTCGAGCTCTTGGTGACGCCCTTCAGGCTCACGTTATAGGGTACGTCCTTGGGCATGGGGTTGACGGTAATGTCGGCGTCCTTCTTGTACTGCTCCAGCCACTCGCTGTATGCAGTACTGGCCGCCTGCGTCTTCACCACGTTGGAGACGTACTTCTTGATGGCCTTGGGCACCTGGTTGATGTCATCGACCTGATTATCGACATGGAAGTAGTCGGTGCACTTGATGATGTGGTAACCATAGGTCGACTCGACGACTTCGCTCACGTCGCCCTTGTTGAGCCCCTCGAGCGCCGTCTGGTAGCTGTCAACAAAGGTGGTGAGCTTATCCCAGCCCACATCGCCCTTCTTCTCCTTGGAACCGGTGTCCTCGGAGTACTGCTCAACGGCGTCCTCAAAGCTCAGCTCACCGGAGTTGATCTTGTCCAGGCACTCCTGCGCCTTGGCCTTGGCGGCAGCCTTGTCCTCGTCGGAAGCGTCGGAATCAACCTTGATCAGGATGTTCGACGAGCGGCGGGCGTCGTTGTAGTTAGACAGGTTCTCGTTGATGTAATCGACAATCTCGCCGTCCTTGGGCTTGCTCGTGGGCGCGACGGCATCCTTAAGCTTTTGCTGTGCCAGGCTCTCCTTGAGTGAGTCCTTGTAGGTGTCCTCGGTATAGCCGTAGGTCTTGAGGGTCTTCTTAAAGGCCTTGGCACCGCCCGCGCTCTTGCACGCGTCCTTCCAAGCCTTCTCGACCTCCTCGTCCGACACCGTCACGCCGTTCTCCTTCTGTGCCTGTTGAAGCAGAATCTGCTGTGTGTAGGAGTCGATGAGTTGCTTGCGGTACTTCTTGGGCGTGAGGTCGTTGTCAACCAGATACTGCGCCCAGTCCTTATCCTTGGTGTAACCGTAGGACGTACGCATGCTCATGATCTGCTTGGTCACGGTGTCCTCGGTGAGGTTGGTGCCGTTGATAGTTGCAGCAACACCGCCGGTCAGCTTGTAGCCCGAGGTGTCCTCGGCCTGCGACATAAGGCCGGAGCACGCCATCGCCGAGACGGAAAGCAGCATCGCCAGCACGCCGATGACCACCAGGACGATCTTGACGGTCTTAGACACGTACGTCTTGCGCTGCTTCTTGCGAGAGCTGGAGGCAGCGCGAGCCTGCTGCTCGGGCGTCGGCGCGGCCTCGGAGTTCTTTTTCTTGTTTGCCATAGTTGGCCTTTCGCATAACGAATCGAACAAACGCCATTGTGTCACAACGCGGCCCCCGCGGCACGCTTGGTGCATTGGGGACAGGTTAATCTGCACCATTTTGGTGCAAAGGGGACAGATGTGGCACTTGGCACTTGGGGACGTTCTTTATATGCCGGCACTTGGGGACTGTCCCTTACTGCCGGCAGAGACGATATGAGCAGGACATAAAAACATTGAGAGCCCCTGCTGCATGAAAGACCGCGGATTAGGCCGACAATGGTGAGTGTCTAATCCAACCGTGGCGGCCACGCCGCATTCATGGAAG
>CABTWP010000078.1 GCA_902488525.1 uncultured Collinsella sp. | reverse complement strand
CATGCTAATCGCTGATTCTGCCCCCAGCACGCTATTGTGGTGTATTCTGTTTTGAGCTTGCAAGCAGAAGACGGCATACGAACGTACAAGGGCACCGAGGAAGAGCGTGCCGATGGAGGCAAAATTACCGACATTATGAGCCTGCCCGAGACCGTCGTCCTTTCGCTCAACCAGGGCATCGACGCCGACTCCATGGGAGACATGACCGGCACGTCCAGCGAGAAAGACAGCGACGCCGCTCAGGCCATGCCCACGCCCGAGCAAATGGCAGCGATGACGCCCGAGCAGCTCGCCGAAATGCAGCAGAAGGCCGCAGCGGCGCAGAATATGCAAAAGCAGATCGACGCCGACGGCGGCAAGATCACCATGAAGAGCCTGCGCCTGGGTGTCGAGGGCGGTCTGGTAGACCAAAGCAAGCTCGTCGAGGGCGCCAACGAAATGGCGGACAAAATGGGCTCCATGTCGGGCTCCATCGTCACCCAGCGCGCCGTGAGCTATGTACAGGACGAGTACAAGGCGCAGGGCATCGACCCCGCCGACGTGCAGAACGCCTACCTGGGCCGCATGGCGACCACGATGTTTGGTCTGTGTCTGGTGTCGCTGGTCGCCACCATCCTGACCGGTGCCGTGGCTTCGCGCACCGCCTGCTCCATCGCACGCGACCTGCGCCGCGAGACCTTCAACAAGGTTATGCACTTCTCGCCGGCCGAGGTGGGCAAGTTTAGCCAGGCCTCGCTCATCACCCGCTGCACCAACGACATTCAGCAGATTCAGATGGCCGCAACCCTGTTTATCCGCATGTGTCTGATGGCGCCCGTCATGGGCATCGTCGCCGTCATGCGCGTCCTGGCCAACCACACCGGCCTGGAGTGGACCATCGCCGTGGCCATCATCGCGGTCTCGGCCGTCGTCGGCGTGCTTATGGGCCTCACTATGCCCAAATTCAAAAAGATGCAGAGCTTTGTGGACCGCGTGAACCTTACCGCCCGCGAGCTGCTCGACGGCCTTATGCCTATCCGCTCGTTCAACCGCGAGGAGCATGAGCTCGAGCGTTTTGACAAGGCTTCGCTCGACCTGATGACCACGCAGCTCTACACCAACCGCGCCATGAGCTTTATGATGCCGCTCATGATGCTGGTCATGAATTGCATCACCGTGCTTATCGTCTGGTTTGGCGCGCAGGGCGTGTCCGACGGCGTGATGCAGGTCGGCAACATGATGGCGTTTATCTCCTACACCATGCAGATCGTCATGGCGTTTATGATCCTCACCATGGTTTCGGTCATCCTGCCCCGCGCCGAGGTCGCAGCCGAGCGCGTGGAAGAGATCATCACCTGCCCCACGAGCATCAACGACCCCTCCTCGCCCAAACTGCCCGCGACCAGCGCGTCACGCGGTGAACTCACCTTCCGCGACGTGAGCTTCCAGTATCCCGATGCCCGCGCCGATGTCATCAGCGGCGTGAACTTCACCACGCATGCCGGTCAGATGCTCGGCATCATTGGCTCCACGGGCTCGGGCAAGTCCACGCTCGTGCAGCTGATTCCGCGCCTGTACGACGTCACAGGCGGCAGCATTTCGCTCGACGGCATCGACGTGCGTGACATGACCCTTTCCGAGCTACGCCGCCGTATTGGTTATATCCCGCAGCAGGGTCGCCTGTTCTCGGGCACCGTCGAGAGCAACCTCAAGTTTGCCGGCGATATGGTGAGTGACGAGGATATGCGCCAGGCGGCACGCGTCGCCCAGGCGGAGGACTTTATCGCCGAGCGCGAGGGCGGCTACGACTCCCCCATCAGCCAGGGCGGATCCAATGTCTCGGGCGGCCAGCGCCAGCGCCTGGCCATCGCCCGTGCGTTGGCCAAAAAGCCCGAGGTCGTGGTGTTCGATGACTCGTTTAGCGCCCTCGACTACAAGACCGACGCTCGCCTGCGCGAAGAGCTCGCCAAAAACGTTACTGACGCCGCACTCGTGGTCGTGGCCCAGCGCATCGCGACCATCATGCACGCCGACCAGATCATCGTGCTCGATGACGGCCACGTGGTGGGCACCGGTACGCACGAGGAGCTGCTGCACAACTGCCCGGCATACCTGGAGATCGCACAGTCACAGCTTTCCGCCGAGGAGCTGGGGCTTACCCAAGAAGAAATTGCAGCCGTCATGGAAGGAGGCGAGCGCTAATGGCAGACGAGACCAAGACTCAGATTCCCAAGCCCACCCGCCAGCGTGGTCCCATGGGCCGCATGGGTGGCATGCGTCGTGGCGAAAAGGCCAAGGACTTTAAGGGCACCATGAGGCAGCTGCTCGGCTATATCGGCCAGCACAAGATTGCCGTGTTTGCCGCCGTCGCCTTTGCCGTGTGCTCGGTCATCTTTAACATTGTGGGACCCAAGGTGCTCGGCCAGGTTACGACCAAGCTGTTCGAAGGCCTGGTCGCCAAGGTCAACGGTACCGGCGACGTTGACTTTGACTGGATCGCCAAGACGCTCGGCTTTTTGCTCTGCCTGTATCTGGCGAGCTCTGTCTGCAGCCTGGTCCAGGGCTGGCTCATGACCGGCGTCACGCAAAAGATCTGCTACCGCATGCGCAAGGAAATCGCCGCCAAGATTGCCGTCGTGCCGATGAGTTACTTCAACGGCCACAGCAAGGGAGACGTACTCAGCCGCATCACCAACGACGTCGATACGCTGGGTCAGTCGCTCAACCAGAGCGTGACGCAGCTCATCACGTCGGTGACGCAGATTATCGGCGTGCTCGTCATGATGCTTTCGATCAGCCTACCGCTTACCGGCGTCACCGTGCTCACGCTGCCGGCCGCCGCGATTATCTTGACCGTGATGATTCACTTCTCGCAGCCGTACTTCCGCGAGCAACAGCAGGTTCTGGGCGCCGTCAACGGCATTATCGAGGAGGACTTTGCCGGCCAGAACGTCATTCAGGTGTTCGACCGCGCCGAGGCCTCGATCGAGGAGTTCGACCGTCAAAACGACCGCCTCTTTATTAGCGGCTGGCGCTCGCAGTTCCTGTCGGGCCTGATGATGCCGCTCATGAGTCTGGTGGGCAACATGGGCTACGTGGGCGTCGTCGTGGTAGGCACGCAGCTCGCGCTGACCGGCAATGCCACGCCCGGCGATATCCAGAGCTTTATCCAGTACGTTCGCAACTTTACGCAGCCGGTGCAGCAGCTGGGCAACGTGAGCAACACGATGCAGTCGATGGCTGCCGCCACCGAGCGCGTCTTTGAGTTCCTGGCCGCGCCCGAGGAGGAGCAGAAGGCCGACGCGCAGATTCCTGAGAAGCGCCCCGGCCACGTGGAGTTTGACCATGTGAAGTTTGGCTATACGCCCGACAAGACCATCATCCATGACTTTAGCTGCGAGGCGCAGCCCGGCCAGACCATCGCCATCGTCGGTCCCACCGGCGCTGGCAAGACCACGCTCATTAAGCTGCTGCAGCGCTTTTACGATGTGGACGGCGGCTCGCTGCGCGTCGAGGGCGTCGATGTGCGCGACTGGGACCGCGCGGCACTGCGCGGCGAGTTTGCCATGGTGCTGCAGGACACCTGGCTGTTTAACGGCACCATCCGCGAGAACATCCGCTACGGACGCCCCGACGCGAGCGATGCCGAGGTCGAGGCCGCTGCGCGCGCCGCACGCTGCGACCACTTTATTCATACGCTCGCCGGTGGCTACGACTTTATGATCAACGAGGAGGGCACCAACCTGTCGCAGGGTCAGCGCCAGCTCGTGACCATCGCCCGTGCCATTTTGGCCGACCGCCCGGCACTGATTCTGGACGAGGCGACTTCCAACGTCGATACCCGTACCGAGGAGCTCATTCAGCGCGCCATGGATGCGCTGATGCAGGGCCGTACCAGCTTTGTCATCGCGCACCGCCTGTCCACGATCCGCAACGCCGACGTGATCCTGGTGATTCGCGACGGCGACATCGTCGAGAAGGGCACGCACGACGAGCTGCTCGCCCAGGGCGGCTTCTACGCCGACCTGTACAATTCGCAGTTCGACGAAGCGGCGTAAAAACCGGCGGCAAACAACCGCAATGCCAAGAAAACGGGGGCGCAGGACAACCTGCGCCCCCGTTTTTGTTTTGCGACCCTCGAACCGCCTCCCCTGGGACCTGATTGACAGCCCCTTCGAAGCCCCGTGGGCAAAAAATGGCAAATATGAGTACTGTTACTTTTTTAGTAACAGCCAAAACAGCCCCAAATGCCGTTTTCACGGCTTACACGCGTCCCTAAATTGATCAAACAGCCCTATAGCGAACTTATATGTGTTTACGTTAATGAACATATTTTGCTGTTATGTCTATTATTTTGCGAAGGCAATATGATACTAAGATAGCAACCGTACTCATATTTGGCATTTTTTGCCCACAGGGTATTTCCTGGGGAACCGACAACAGCCTTAGGGTCCCGCGCGGCGCCGCTCCCTCCCGGCATCCGCCGACGTTTACCCAGATAAAACCGACCAAAATAAACCTGTCCCTTTTTGGTAGGTTTCGGGGTGACAAGGGCTTGCACTTTAGCGTGCGACAGCGGATAATGCCGAGCATTCGACAATACGCTTATTGCTCTTTCTATAGATTGAGGAGGCCCCTATGGCCATGGAATTCAAACGCAGGCTGCCGATACCCATGGAGATCCGCGAGGAAATGCCACTTTCTGCCGACCTTACCGCCAAAAAGCAGGCATTTGACGCCGAGGTCGCCAAAGTCTTTACCGGCGAGGACGCACGTAAGGTGCTCATCATCGGCCCGTGCTCTGCCGACCGCGAGGATTCAGTGCTTGAGTACATGAACCGACTGGCCAAGACCGCCGAGGAGGTCAAGGACAAGCTCATCATCATTCCGCGCGTCTACACCAATAAGCCGCGCACCAAGGGCACCGGCTACAAGGGTCTTCTGCACAACCCCAACCCCGAGGCTCCCGACGACCTGCTCGAGGGCGTCAAGGCCATCCGCCATATGCACCTGCGCGTTATTGAGGAAACGGGCTTCTTCACCGCCGACGAGATGCTCTATCCGTCCAACTACCAGTACCTCGTTGACCTGCTGAGCTATGTGGCCGTGGGCGCACGCTCGGTCGAAAACCAGGAGCATCGCCTGGTGTCGAGCGGCATTTCGGTACCCGTCGGCATGAAGAATCCCACTGCCGGCTCTACTACCGTCATGCTCAACTCCATTTACGCCGCACAGGCGCACCAGAGCTTCATCTTCCGCAACTGGGAGGTCGAGTGCGACGGCAACCCGCTCGCACACGCCGTTATGCGCGGCTACATCGGTCTCGATGGGCGCACCTACCCCAACTACCACTACGAACACCTGGAACGCCTGGCCGAACGCTATACCGAGCATGCCGGCTATGCCAATCCGGCAGCGGTCATCGACTGCAACCACGACAACTCGGGCAAGCGTCCGCTGGAGCAGTATCGCATTTGCAAGGAAGTGCTCGACAGCTGCCGCCGCAACGAGTCCATCTCCAAGCTGGTCAAGGGCTTTATGATCGAGTCCTACCTGGAGGATGGCAACCAGCCGGTCGACGGCGGCGTCTTTGGCAAGTCGATCACCGACCCGTGCCTGGGCTGGGAAAAGACCGACTACCTCATCCGCGAGATCGCGGAACGGGTGTAGGTTACGGCGTTTTACCAGACGCCGTAACGGCTCGACGCTGCGCGGGCCGCATTTGGACAATCTGACGTTCAACTTTAATGGCGCGACCAGAAGGGCACCGGCCTTTCGTGTCACGTCACCT
>CABTWP010000077.1 GCA_902488525.1 uncultured Collinsella sp. | reverse complement strand
TTGACTTGGCTGTAGAACAGGCGCTGAATTTCTGACGCATCACGTGACTGGCCGAGCGCCCACATGGTTTTGGCCACGAGCGTCTCGGTGGTCATGTCATCGCCGCGCAGAATGCCCGGATGATCGGCGTAAGCACGGCCGACCTCATAAACGCCCAGATCGAGGCCCTCTTCGGGAACCTGCGTGGTCATAACAACGGTGCGACCCGAATCGACCCAGCGGAAAATTGCCTCCTGGAATGACTCACCGGACTCGCCAAACTCGGGAATACCGCCAATGCCAAAGGTCTCCAGAATCACGGCATCGTAGCTATCGGCAAGGGCGTCGAGGATGCCCGGGTTTACGCCGGGCGTAAGCTTGAGTACAAATACACGCGGGTCGATGCTGTCGTAGAAACGCACCGGGTTTTCGCCTTGATGCGTGCCGTGAAGCCCGTTGCGCACGATGCGGTCGTTGCGGATATAGGCGATGGGCGGATAGTTGACGCTAATGAATGCGTTAAAGCTCATGGTGCGCTGTTTGCGGGCGCGCGTGCCGGCAATGGCGACGCCGCCAAACACAATCGACACATCGTGCGAATGCTCGTCGAGTGCATAGAGCAGGCTCTGGTACAGGTTGAGTTTGGCGTCGGTAAAGGGATTGCCCATGGGCTTTTGCGAGCCGGTGAGCACGATGGGCTTGGGGCTGTCCTGAATCAGGTAGGAAAGCGCTGCTGCGGTGTAGCTCATGGTGTCAGTGCCGTGCAGAATCACGAAGCCGTCGTGGTCGGCATAACCCTCGACGATGACATCGCGGATCTGCATCCAGTCACTGGGGCGCATATTGGTGCTGTCGATGTTCATGGGCTGCACCACGTCGAGCTCGCAGAGGCCCGAGATCTCGGGGACGCTCTGGGCGAGCTCCTCGCCGGTCAGGGCGGGGGAGAGGCCGTTGCCGTCCTCGGTCGATGCGATGGTGCCGCCCGTGGCGATGAGAAGGATGCGCTTCATGCTGGTATTCCTATCGTATTTGCCGCCGCAGAGGCGGAGTCGTTCGGCAGTATTGTGGCACAGGGCGTCCAATGTTCAAACGTATTACATCATCTGTAACGTTTGAAAACACTTCAATTGCCGTCAAATAGGGGCCCAGGTCGTGCGTTTGCCGTGCGCTGATGGCCGCGAGGGGCGAGAAACCCCATATAACGTGTACACTATGGAGGTTATTTTCGTTCATTCACGCGGGTGGGCACCGGCTCCCCGCCAACAAGAGGGGGAACCATGGATCAAAAGGCTTCCGCAAAGGTCCTCGTACTCGACTTTGGTGCGCAGTACGGTCAGCTCATTGCCCGTCGCGTCCGCGACCTCAACGTGTATTCCGAGATCGTCCCCTGCGACATCTCGGCCGACGAGATTCGCGAGATGAACGCCTCTGCGCTCATCCTTTCCGGCGGCCCGGCTTCCGTGTATGCCGAGGACGCTCCGTCTATCGATCCCGCCATCTTTGACCTGGGCCTTCCCGTCCTGGGCTTTTGCTACGGCCATCAGATCACGGCCGTGACGCTCGGCGGCAAGGTCGGCCACTCCGAGGTGGGCGAGTACGGCCGCGCCACCATCACGCGCACGGCCGGCGCCAAGCTCTTTAACTCCACGCCTATGGAGCAGACCGTGTGGATGAGCCACCGCGACGCCGTGTCCGAGGTGCCCGAGGGCTTTACCGTTACCGCCAGCACCGACGTGTGCCCGGTTGCCGCCATGGAGTGCCCCGAGCGCAAGATTTTTACCACGCAGTTCCACCCCGAGGTCAAGCATTCCGAGTACGGTCAGCAGCTGCTGAGCAACTTCCTGTTTGAGATCTGCGGCCTGGAGCCCAACTGGAGCATGGACAACCTGGTCGAGACCATGACGGCCGAGTTCCGCGAGAAGGTCGGCAACGACCGCGTGATTCTGGCCCTGTCCGGCGGCGTCGACTCCTCCGTCGTGGCTGCGCTGGGCGCCCGCGCCGTAGGCAAGCAGATGACCTGCGTGTTCATCAACCACGGTCTGCTGCGCAAGGGCGAGCCCGAGCAGGTGGAGGAGGTCTTCACCAAGCAGTTTGACGTCGACTTTATCCATGTTCACGCCGAGGACCGTTATGCCGAGCTTCTGGCCGGCGTGACCGAGCCCGAGAAGAAGCGCCGCATCATCGGTACGCAGTTCTGGAAAGAGTTCTTCGCGGTTGCTCAGCAGCTCGAGACCGATGGCAAGCCGGTCAAGTACCTGGCTCAGGGCACCATCTACCCCGACATCATCGAGTCCGGCGCTCGCAAGACGGGCGGCAAGACGGCCACCATCAAGAGCCATCACAACCTGATCCCGTTCCCCGAGGGCGTGCACTTCGACCTCATTGAGCCGCTCGACCACTTCTTTAAGGACGAGGTCCGCGCGCTTGGTCTGGCGCTCGGTCTGCCGGCTCACATCGTGTTCCGTCAGCCCTTCCCGGGCCCGGGTCTGGCCATCCGCATTATCGGTGCGGTCGACAAGGAGAAGCTCGAGATCCTCAAGAACGCCGATGCCATCGTGCGCGAGGAGCTCGACGCCTACAACCAGCGTCTGTTTGAGCAGACCGGCGAGCGCAACTCCGAGCACAGCTGCTGGCAGTATTTCGCGGTCCTGCCCGACATTAAGTCCGTCGGCGTTATGGGTGACGAGCGTACCTACCAGCGCCCGATCATCCTGCGCGCCGTCGAGTCCAGCGACGCCATGACCGCCGACTGGGCCAAGCTGCCCTACGACGTGCTGGCCCGCATCTCTGGCCGCATCGTTGCCGAGGTTCCCGGCGCCAACCGCGTGTGCTACGACATCACGTCCAAGCCGCCCGCGACCATCGAGTGGGAGTAGTCAATAGCCCTTTGCGGGGGAGGCCGGAAACGGCCTCCCCCGGTTTTTATTTGCATGCTATGGGTGCTCGTGCGCTGTGCTGTAGCGTACGCGGCGCATATAAGCCCATCTCTTTATTTCTTGAGCTGTTTAACTTGGATGACTGTTTGCTGGCATGGTTTCCAATGCCTGTAATCATCGGTGTTACACCATCAATCTATTGCGAAATAATGCTGACCGGCCGATAGCCTTCGTGGGCGAGGTCGGCTCGGGTTGGTACTCAAATAGCGCTCACGATGTTTTTGGTACCTATTAACTTGTACTTATTGATAGTAAAAACGAGTACCGACCTTGGGGAATTCGTTATCGCACAATTCTTTTAATTCAATTTTGAGGGCCCCGACATTTGGCTTAATACAAACGGGCCGATCCTGGGCTAATTATTTGCCGTCGGTACAACGCCATCCGATTCACGCCTTGGAAGGGTGTTGCCATGCACGTGAAGTGCGTAGTGAATGAAGGTGGTGTGAACGTGGGTTCATAGCTGTGTGCGAACTGTTGATTCTACGGGTCCTCGGCGCTTGTGCCGGCGGACAGTATGAGCATGCAGCGGTGCGCGACGCAGATGGACACTGGGGGGACGTTGGGATATCTGACGGCAGGCTAGCTGGCTTGACACGACGAAAAGACAAGCGGGGCCGAACGGAGGAGTGTGTAGAATAACTTCAATGAGAGTCGATAGTGAAAGCGTGGATACCATGAGACATGTATTTAAGGCCAAAAAGCTGGGTTGGGGCGATGATAAGACCGAGGGCATTTGGTTCGATGCCGACGATTACACCAAAGAAGAGGCTGAGGCGGAGTTCAAGCCTTATCAGGGGGTAACTCAGAGAGGCTATGACTACACCGGGTACGAGTATGATGGGGAGCGCTATCATCACTACACCTATCTTGGCGAATTCGAGGATGATGACATGCCTATCAGCGATGCTGATCTTTGGAATCGAAAGTAGGCGCACCCTCCCGCGCGGCCATCGACAGCCCGCCGTTTCGCCCTTGGCCATTTACTGCTCTTCCTAATTAAGGAACAGCACGGAGTAATAAGAAACATGCCTCCTTTGTGTTGTGGTTTGATGGCCTTGTGGTAGTGCCGATATTATTGGGGTCCTTGGCGAGCCGGTACATTGCGTCGCGGCTGATGCGCAGCATCGCGCACGCCTCGTCGGCGCCGAATATCGCGTTGGTCGATGCGATGAGCCTCACCTGGCTCCTGCTAATGCTCTTGGTCATGGTCGTCCTCGAGCTCCTTTCGTCTCGAGGCTCCCTCGCGTGCCCGGCCGCGGGCGGCTCCCGGGGCGGTCGCCGCAGTCATTTGCGACGTGCTTGAGGCGGAGGCATCCGATCAGGCCGGCCATGCGTCCTGGGTCGCCAACATCCGTGAAGCGGCGGACGAGCTGGCGACTCGCATCGCCGACATGCTCATGCACATGGGCGGCGACTAGCCAGGGCGATCCCCGCAACGGGCATTATTATCCGGGAAGCGTTTGGTTGCGAGGCACGCCCCTGTGCGGGGCCTGAGTCGTCAGGCCCCGCACAGGGGGACCGCGATGGTGGCCACCGCGCCGCCCGAGGGGCTGTTGGCGAGCGAGACGGAGCCCCCGTGGGCGCTCGCGGCCTCGGCGGCGGCGTGGAGGCCGAGCCCGTAGTGGCGGCCTCCGTCGCGCGAGGAGCGGGAGGAGTCGTCTGTGAAGAGGCGCTCACAGCCGCGTTCGAGGGCGGCGGGAGAGAAGCCCGGTCCGTCATCGGCCACCTCGATGACGAGGTGTCCGCCCGCGACGTCGCAGGAGACCGCCACGCGCGAGCGCGCGTGCTCGGCGGCGTTGACCACGAGGTTCGCGGCGGCTCGCGTCAGGGTGGTTCGGTCGAGCGGGGCCTCGGGCGCGCCCGCGACAGCGGGGCCCGTGGCCGCGTCGAGCGTCACGCCTCGCGCCCGGGCGATCTGGGCGGCCTCGGCGAGGACCTGTTCGCAGAGCTCGGCCGGCCGCATGGGGACCCTCTCCGCCCCGCCGGACCCGCGCGAGGCCTCGATGAGCAGGCGCACGTAGCCGTCGAGCCTTTCGACACTGCCGGCTATGTCGCGCACGGCGGCCGCGAGGTCGGCGTCTTTCTCGTCTTCCAGCTCCTCCGCCACGAAGTCGGCGTTGGCGCGCAGCACGGTGAGCGGCGTCTTGAGGTCGTGGGCGAGCGACGCCACCTGCTCGCGCTGCCCCCGCTCCGCGGCCCAGCGGGCCTCGAGCGACTCGGCGAGGGAGGCCCGCATGGCGTCCATCGCGGCGAGGACGTCGTTCACCTCGCGCACGTTGGTGCTGCCGACCGCGAAGTCGAGCTCCCCCGCGCCGACGCGCCGCGCCGCCTCCGCGAGCGGCGCCATCTTGCGCGAGATCACGCGGCTCGCGCGGCGTGCCACGAGCGCGAGCGCGAGCGCGCTTCCCGCCGCGGCGCCGACGAGCATGAGGTTCTGCGGGTTGGGAAGCAGGCCGGCGAGGTCGCGCGAGACCCACTGCGGCAGGTACTCGCTGACGAGTGCGCAGGCCCTGCCGCTCTTGAGCGGGAACGCGGCGTAGGTGAGGCCCGAGCCCCCGCCCTCGATCTCCACTGTGCCCGGATCCGCGGCGAGTGCCGCACGGGCCATTTCCGTCGCGTCCTCGAGCCGCGTGCCCTCGAGGTCTGTCATCAGCACGTATCCGTCCTTGTTCAGGATGAGGTAGCGGTACGCCGTCGGCACGTCCTGCTGCCCGCAGACGCCGTCGCGTGCCAGGCCCTCCGCGACCTCGCGCGTATTGGCCGGCCCCCAGCTTGCCTCGTAGACGAAGCCCGCGTTGATCGCCGCGGAGAGCGCCATGAACGAGGCGAGCCACGCCGTAGCGACCGCCGCGAACG
>CABTWP010000076.1 GCA_902488525.1 uncultured Collinsella sp. | reverse complement strand
CACAAAGGTGCCTGTCCCCTTTGTGGTGAAAAGCTAGTCCTTAAACAGATAGCCCACGCCGCGGACGGTGGTGATGTGTGCCGCAATCTGCGGGCCCACCTTGGAACGGATGCGTCGAATGTGCACGTCGACGGTGCGCGTGCCGCCGCAGTACTCAAAGCCCCACACGCGGTGCAGCAGCACCTCGCGGCTGTAGGCGCGGTTGGGGTGCGTCGCCAAAAAGCTCAGCAGCGAGTACTCCATCAGCGTCAGGTCGATGGGCTCGCCATCGAGCGTCACCTGGTAGGTGGCCAGGTTAATCTCGAGGTTATCGATGTTGAGTACATCGTCGGCGGTGACGGTCTCCTCCTCGCCCATCAGGCGCTGCGCACGAGCCTTGAGCTCGTTGGGCGTCGCCGTGGGGCACACAAAGTCGGCATGCGCGTGATTCGGCAGGCGCAGGGTGCCAAGGGCCTCATCGTCGACGATCACCAGCATGGGGACGCCGCCACGATCGTCAAGCCACTTGGCAATCTGATCGATGCGGTCGCTGCGAATGCCGTCGGAATCGAGGATCAGCAGGTCAAAGTCGTGCGCCGCAGTCGGCGAATCGGGGGTTGCCAGGCTCACCTCGACACCCAGGGTGGTCGTCAAGCTGCGGGCAAACTCGTGGAAGCGCGTCGTGCGCGCCATGAACAGGGCACTCTTTTCGGACATATCGGCCTCCAAAGAAATGAGCTCAATCGTACTGGAACAAGCCAGCGCGATTAGGAGTTCGCCAGGTAGTGCTTGATCTCCCACTCGGTGATCGTAGACTCAAACTTATGCCACTCGTCTCGCTTCTTTTTTAGGAAGAAGCTGTGGATGTGCTCGCCGAGGGCATCCTTCATAAACTGCGAGCCCTCAAACACGTCGAGCGCCTCTTTGAGCGAACGCGGCAGCGGCGTGTAGCCGGCCTCGACCATCTGACGGTCGGTGAGCTTGAGCGTCTCGGCCGTTGCCTCGGGCGGGAGCTCCAGCTTGCGCTCGATGCCGTCCAGACCGGCCGCCAGCGTGACGGCGTTGACCAGGTACGGGTTGGCCATGGGGTCGGGGCTGCGCAGCTCGATGCGCGTGGACAGCTGCTTGCCGGGCTTGTAGACCGGGATGCGGACCATGCTCGCGCGGTTGCGCAGGCCCCACGTGGCGTACTGCGGCACGGAATCGCCGCCCGTGGTGATGCGCTTATACGAGTTGACCGTGGGGTTGGTGATGGCGCTGATCTCGCGGGCATGCGCCAGGATGCCGGCCATGTAGTGCTTGGCGATATCGGAGAGATGGTACTTCTCGTCGTCCTCGCCCCAAAAGACGTTGTTGCCGTCGTGGTCGAATAGCGACTGGCACAGGAACATAGCACTGCCGTCCTCGCCTGCCAACGGCTTGGGCATAAAGGAGGCGTGGCAACCGCTCTCGTAGGCCTGCTGCTTAATGATGAGTTTGGCCGTGGTGATGGCGTCGGACATGCTCAGGGCCTCGGCGTGGCGCAGGCTCATGCCGTGCTGCGAGCGGCCGGCGGCGTGGAAGGTGTACTCCACGGGCACGGACATCTTCTCGAGCGTGAGGACCGTGTTGCGGCGCAGGTCGCGAGCGGCGTCGCTCACCGAAAGATCGAAGTAGCCCACATTGTCGAGCGGCTCGGGCGTGTGTTCGTCGGGGAAGTAGTAGTACTCCAGCTCGGCGCCCACGTTGAGCAGGTAGCCGGCCTTCTCGGCCCTGTAGAACATGCGGCGCAGGGCATCGCGCGGGTCGCCGGCGAAGGGCTTGCGGTCGGGGGTGCACACATCGCAGAACACGCGGGCGACGCCGTTGTGGCTCGGGCGCCACGGCAGGATCTGGAAGGTCGAGGCGTCGGGAAACGCGAGCATGTCGGCTTCCTCAGGCGTGGCAAAGCCCTCGATGGCCGAGCCGTCAAAGCCAATACCCTCCTCAAAAGCGACTTCGAGGTCCTCGGGGCTAATGGCAAAGTTCTTGAGGCGGCCGAGAATGTCGACAAACCACAGACGCACAAAGCGGATGTCACGCTGTTCTACGGAGCGGAGTACGTAATCGATGTTCTGCTGGTTCATGTCGCTCCCCTTTCTTTCGGGCGGGTTTCGACTGGTCTATATCGCAGATACTATCGCAGAAAAATGTTTCCGCAGGGTTAAAGCGTATCAAGCGCTCAAAAAACGTGCGCGAACAGGCAGTTGCGAACGAGTGACTAGCGCGAGGTCGATGCGCGGTGCTCGATGTGGCCGGGGATCTCGATGCGTTTGGGCGCCAGCTTTGCGGCCTCGCCCACCGTAGTGGTAACAACGTCGATGCGCTCGGACAGGCGCTCGACCACGCGCTCGGCAATGGTGAGGGTGTCCTGCGCGGCCGTGGTCACGCCACCAAAGAGCACATGGTTCCAGGGGTAGTCGTCAAACGTCGCGATCCTGAGCCCCGCCGGCAGCGAGGGTCCCAGCTGCGCTAGCGCCTCGGTCAGACGCAGGAAAACCAGGCCGTTGACGGCAATGAGGCCGAGCTTTTTGCCGGCATAGTCACGCATGGTCTCGTCCAAGCGACCAACGCCCGTGGCACCGCCATCGGCCAAGGTGACGACCTCGCCCGCAAGGCCGCGGCGCGAAAGCTCGTCGGCAAAGGCCTCGGCGCGCTCTCGACGCACGGGGCTATCGTCGCTTGCCTCGGTGAGCAGGCACAGACGCTCGCTGCCCGCAGCTGCCAAGGCGTCTACCAAGCCGGCGACCAGCTCACGGTTGTTAGATGTCACCAGGTCAACACCGCCGTCGGCAACGTCGCGG
Organism: uncultured Collinsella sp.; assembly: GCA_902488525.1. Classification (GTDB taxonomy): domain Bacteria; phylum Actinomycetota; class Coriobacteriia; order Coriobacteriales; family Coriobacteriaceae; genus Collinsella. Next base: position 2,984 of record CABTWP010000076.1, on the reverse strand, counting down.
TCGAGCAGCACGACGGGCAGACGTCCCGCTGCCGCGGCGATCGCCTCGTCATTGCCTCCGCAGGTGTTGACGACCAGACCGTCCACGCCGGCATCGATAAGTCTGGTGAGCGACTCGGCCTCCTTGGCGGGATCGTTGCCGCTAATGGCCGTCATGAGCGAGCAGCCGCGCGCGGCGGCGCTGACGGAAAGCCCTTCGAGCATGGCGCTGGAGAACGGGTTGGCGATGTCGGCCAGGATCACGCCGATGAGGTTGGTGCGCGAGCTGCGTAGATTGCGCGCGGCGGCACGCGGGCGATAGCCGGTGCGCTCGATAACCGCCGCGATGCGAGCACGGGTTTCCTCGGTCATTTGCCCGGGGCGGTTGTTGAGATAGCGCGAGACCGTGGCCGGGCTCACGCCCGCCTCGGCGGCAATGTCCTTGATTCTCATCTGCGCCATAACGCACCCCGTTTCCCAATTGTCGGCGGTCTGAGCCATTTTAGGCATTTTTTTAAAAATCTCGGTTGCAAAACGCTGTAGGTGAGTATACTACAACTCGATACGAAACCGATTTCGTAAACCGATTTCGGCGAGCGTTGGCACGCAGGTGCAAAGACGCACCCTACCGTCTTGGCACCTGCGTGCCAACGCCATATCAAAGGTGTACGCACGAGTAAAAGGAGCTGCGCGACCATGGGTAAAACGGTTCTTACCTTCGGCGAGATCATGATGAGACTCTCACCCAAAGACCACCTGCGTATTGAGCAGGCAACCGAGTTTGACGTCCGCTACGGCGGCGCCGAGGCCAACACTGCGCTTTCCCTGGCCTACCAGGGCGACAAGGCCGCTTACGTCTCCGTTGTCCCGGCCAACCGTCTGGGCGAGTGCGCCCTGCGTTCGCTGAAGGCCTACGGCGTCGACACCACGCGCGTCGTGCGTCAGGGCGACCGTCTTGGCTCCTATGTGTTTGAGGTCGGCGCCTCGCAGCGCGGTAACGGTTGCGTCTACGACCGCAAGTACTCTGCCATCAACATGGCCAAGCGCGACGTCTTTAACTGGGACGAGATCCTCAAGGGCATCGATGTCTTCTATTTCTCCGGCGTGACCCCCGCCGTCTCCGATGAGATGGCTGCCGCCTGCAAGGATGCCCTCACCGCCTGCCGCGCCAAGGGCATCACGACCGTGTGCGACGTGAACTATCGCGGCAAGATGTGGTCGCCCGAGAAGTCGCAGGCCACCATGAAGGAGCTCCTGCCGCTCGTCGACATCTGCATCGCCAACGACGAGGACGCACCCGCCGGCCTCGGCATGACCTGCGTCTCCGGCTCCCTTGCCCACGGCATCGAGGAGCGCGACACCTACGTCGAGATGGCCCGTCAGATTTGCGCCGAGTACGGCTGCAAGAAGGTCGCTTCGGTCGTCCGCAACATCTCCTGCGTCGAGCGCTCCATCTGGATGGGCATGCTCTATGACGCCGAGAGCGGCGAGCACTGGTTCTCCCCTGCTCACGATGTGCACGTGCTCGAGGGTGTTGCCGCCGGCGACGCTTTCAACGCCGGCCTGGTCCACGCCCTCATCAACGACTTCGATCCGCAGGCTGCCGTCAACTACGCGATTGCGGCTTCGATCCTCAAGCTCACCATCAAGGGCGACTCCAACTTGGTGACCGCAGACGAGATCGCAGCCGTAGCATCAGCCGCCGACGGTGGCACCCGCGTCGCGCGCTAGTCCGTCTCCATTCCGCGGGCCGCAGCTTTCCAATCCCATACCCCTGCGGCCCGCTCCCCGATTCCTCCGGCCGGGCAAAACCACCAGTCCCATTCCGGTTTTGCCTGGCATTCCCTACATGACTGGTCGAGCAGCCGGTTTTGGAATTGCTTGAACCCCAAGCGGTGCCTCCGATAACCAATCCAAAATCGGCTCCTGACCAGCACATTTGGTAATCACGCGCCCATGCGCGCCACACATCGAAAGGAACATCATGTTCGATCAGTTCTACACCACGCTTGAGTCCCTGGGCATCGTGCCGGTCGTTGTGCTCGACAAGGTCGAGGACGCCGCCCCGCTCGCCCACGCCCTTATGGCAGCTGGCATGAAGTCCGCCGAGGTCACCTTCCGCACCGCCTGCGCCGCCGAGTGCATCGCCGCTATGGCCGAGGCCGAGCCCGAGATGTGCGTTGGCGCCGGCACTGTCCTGACCGTCGAGCAGGTTGAGCAGGCCCGCGCCGCCGGTGCCAAGTTCATCGTCTCCCCGGGTTACAACGAGGACGTCGTGAAGCATTGCATCGACATCGAGCTGCCCGTCCTTCCCGGCACCGTGACCCCCTCCGAGGTCACCGCAGCCGAGAACCTGGGCCTCAAGGTCACCAAGTTCTTCCCCGCGTCCCAGTATGGCGGCCTGAACACCATCAAGGCCCTCGCCGCTCCGTTTGTCGGTCACCGCTTTATGCCTACCGGCGGCGTGAGCACCGCCAACGTCGAGGAGTACCTGAGCTCCTCCGCCATCATCGCCTGCGGTGGCACCTGGATGGTCAAGCCGGCCCTGTTTGCCGACGGCGACTTCTCCAAGGTCGAGCAGATCGCCCGCGAGGCCATGGACGTCGTCAAGAAGGTCCGCGGCTAGGTTTAGCTCTCTATCGTGAAAGGGGGCGTGCCCTAGACCTCGCCCCCTTTCTTTTAAAGCGGCTCGGAAGCGCGCCGTTTCCGTCACGAACAAGAACCAAAACCGTCTTGTATGCTGATAGAACGTGACGGAAGCGACACGCCCCCGAGCCGCTTTGTATAATCGGCTGGCAGTCGCGCTCAACTGAGCCACTTCGGTAAAAGCCGAGCCATCAAAACAGCTGCGGCGCCGTCTGGAGGAATGGACCTTTGCTTCCGGTCTTTTCCTCCAAGCGGCACCGCATCTTTGTGCCCCGGTCACACCCCAACGCAGTTGCGGTGAAATAGGGACTGTTTGCGCCACCTAGGTCACAAAACAGTCCCTATTTCACCGCAACTTAT
>CABTWP010000075.1 GCA_902488525.1 uncultured Collinsella sp. | reverse complement strand
TCCGCAGGACGCAAGAAGCCCTCGCCGCACGAAGTGCGCAGCGAGGGCTTCTTGCATGTCCGAGGACGTTTTGGGAGGTGACCCAAACAGCCCCGGCGATCCTGCGGGAGTTAAATCCCTTTAGAACTTGTTGTGGAAGGTACGCGAAATGACCTCGTCCTGCTGCTCCTTGGTGAGCGTGTGGAAGTTCACGGCATAGCCGGAAACGCGGATGGTCAGCTGCGGGTACTTCTCGGGGTGAGCCTGAGCGTCAAGCAGCGTCTCACGGTTGAAGACGTTGATGTTCAGGTGGTGGCCACCCTTCTCGGCGTAAGCGTCGAGCATGTGGACCAGGTTATCGGCCTGAGTCTCAGAAACTTCAGAAACCTTCATAATGTGTCTCCTTCGATTAATAGGCGCCGGCCGAAACCGGCGCGCTAATCAGTAATCGTTATTGTTAGTATAGCATTAACAATAGTTACTCGCCCAGCTGATCAAGGTCGATATCGCCAAAGAACACCTGGTCCTCCTTGCCGAGCGCACTCGGGATGATGGAGAAGGTGTTGGAGATGCCGTCCTGAGCATCGCGGAACGGGAGCTTGGAAACCGAAGACAGCGAAGCGATGGCGCCGTGGCTATCGCGCTTGTGCATGGGGTTTGCACCCGGGGCGAACGGCTGGCCAGCCTTGCGGCCGTCGGGCGTGGAGCCGGTCTTCTTACCGTAGACGACGTTGGAAGTAATGGTCAGAACCGAGGTCGTGGGCACGGAGTTGCGGTAGGTGTCGTTCATGCGGATGTACTCCATGAACTGGTGCACAACGTCGTGAGCGATCTGGTCGACGCGGTCGTCGTCGTTACCGTACTTGGGGAAATCGCCCTCGGTCTCGAAGTCGACGATGATGCCGTTCTCGTCACGGACGGGGTGGACCTTGGCGTACTTGATGGCGGACAGGGAGTCAGCCACGACGGAAAGGCCAGCGATGCCCGTAGCGAACCAGCGGTGCACGTGCTTGTCGTGCAGAGCCATCTGGATGCGCTCGTAGCAATACTTGTCGTGCATGTAGTGAATGATGTTCAGCGAGTTGACGTACACGCCAGCGAGCCACTTCATCATGTCGTTGTACTTGGCCACAACGTCGTCGTAATCGAGCGTATCGCCCTCGACGGCGCGATACTTGGGGCCGACCTGCTTCTTGGAGACCTCGTCAACACCGCCGTTGAGTGCGTACAGCAGGCACTTGGCCAGGTTGGCACGGGCGCCGAAGAACTGCATCTCCTTGCCAATGCGCATGGAGGACACGCAGCAGGCGATGCCGTAGTCGTCGCCGTGGTAAACGCGCATGAGGTCGTCGTTCTCGTATTGGATCGAGGAGCTGGCGACAGAAGTCTTGGCGCAGAACTTCTTGAAGTTCTCGGGCAGACGGGTCGACCACAGAACGGTCATGTTGGGCTCGGGGCTGGTGCCCATGTTCTCGAGCGTGTGCAGGTAGCGGTAGCTCATCTTGGTAACGAGCGTACGGCCGTCAACACCCATGCCGCCGATGGACTCGGTGACCCACTGCGGATCGCCAGTAAACAGGGCCTGGTACTCGGGGGTACGGGCAAACTTGACCATGCGGAGCTTCATGATGAAGTGATCCACGAACTCCTGGATCTGCTCCTCGGTGAAGGTACCGTTGGCAAGGTCGCGCTCAGCGTAGATGTCGATGAACGTGGAGGTACGGCCGATGGACATAGCGGCGCCGTTCTGCTCCTTGACGGCAGCGAGGTAGGCGAAGTACATCCACTGGATGGCCTCCTGCGTGTTGGTAGCAGGGTTGGAAATATCGAAACCATAGGTCTCGGCCATCATCTTGAGCTCGCCGAGGGCGCGGATCTGCTCCTGCAGCTCCTCGCGGTCGCGGATGTTGTCGGCGGTCATGACCGTCGGGGTGGAAGCCTTCTGGGCCTCCTTGTCCTTGATCAGGTAGTCGACACCGTACAGGGCGACACGACGGTAGTCGCCGATGATGCGGCCGCGGCCATAGCCATCGGGCAGACCGGTGATGATGTGAGCCGAGCGGCAAGCACGCATCTCGGGGGTGTAAACATCGAAGACGCCGGCGTTGTGGGTCTTGCGCTCGAAGGTGTAGCGCTCGACAACGTTCTCGTCGACCTTATAGCCGTGCTGGCTGGCAGCCTGGCAAGCGATGCGGATACCACCGTTGACGTGCAGCGCGCGCTTAAGCGGCTTGTCGGTCTGAAGACCGACGATGGTCTCCTTCTCGCGGTGGGCGTTATCGATGTAGCCAGCGGGGTGGCTCACGATACCCGTAACGGTCTTGGTGTCCATATCGAGGACACCGCCCTGCTCGCGCTCCTTAAGCAGCAGGTCGAGAACCTCGCCCCACAGCTCCTTGGTACGCTCGGTCGGGCCGACGAGGAACGACTCGTCGCCCTCGTAGGGGGTGTAGTTCTTCTGGATGAAGTCTCGGACGTCAACCTCTCCCGTCCAAATGCCTTCCTTGAAGCCTTCCCATGCCTCCTGCATTGTGTAACCACGCTCCTAGTTACGTGTTATGCGGCGCTCTCTCACACCGCTGCTTATTGAATTCTTGAATGTTCGGCTTGCACTACCGGCTTCTTCCGTTCTTCACCACACGTTGGTGCAGAGAAAAACGTTTGTCCACCTTGGAACTACAACCCAAAACCCAAGATTTCACCCGTTTGAGAAGGATAACATAGCGACCCTCTCCATCTGGGCTGTTATATGTTTCTTTTTTTATATCATAAGGGCGTTTTTTACAAACCCGCAGGAAATGCGAGCGCGGACAGCTACCGTTCACCGATTTGTATGTTATTTTTCCTTGCCTTTGTACGACGTTCGCTCTAGCTGTTATGCCAGCTTTAGCAGGGTAAAGTGTCCCAGAGACCCTACAGAAACTGCAGGGCGGTCACGGGATCCCCCGTGGCCGCCCTGTGGCGTAGCTAGTTTTTAGCTTTGATTGCCGTTTGGCATTAGGCGGCTGAGGCGGCCTTGTCGGTCGTTGCCTTGCCGTTGCTCTGCTGGCCCTCAAAATGCTTGTAGCACCAGCTGGTGACCAGCGGGGTCAAAATAGCCGTCACGATTGCGCAGGCGGCAACCTGTGCCGTAGCCGTCGCGAGCACGGCGCCACCGTACAAGGCCTCGTTGACGCTTGCCATGGCAGCAGGCGTGGCCACATTGGCTCCGGCGCAGCTCGAAATGGCCGCACCTGCGACACCCGTACCGCCCGTGAGCTTATCGACCGCGATAACGGGAATTGCAAAGACCACCGAGCAGATCACGCCGAGCAGAATACCGGGAAGACCGCCATTAATGAGCTGGCCAAAGGTCATGGTCGAGCCCATGGCAAAGAAGACGAGCACGATGACGGCGGAAAGTGCCGGTGCCATCATCTTCTTAAAGCTGGGGAACAGGTTACCTAGAATAATGCCGACGACGATCGGCAGGATGGCACCCACGAGCGACCAGCCGATCGGAGCCTGGCCGGCAGCGCCGAGCACGATCATCGTGACCGGAGGGCCGACAACGAGCGTGGTGATTGCGACAGCGCCACGCTCGGCCTCGTTGCCCATGGTGCCCATCAGTCCAGCGTACATAGCATTGTTGGCGCCGGTGCAAGCCGCCAGCATCACCATGGCAGAGATGCCAAACAGGTTGTCGTTGAACACATAAAGAATGAGCAGCGACACGGCAACGACCACGATTTGCTTGACGGCGATGATGATGGCACCGCGGGCAGCGGCGGCAGGAGCACTCTTAAACGAAATCGTCGTACCGACGATAAGCAAAAAAGCGCCCACGAGCGGGCCTGCACCCTGCTGGGTCATGCCAAGCGTAAAGCTGCCGAGCGTTTTGAACAGGTCGGGGAATAGCGTGTTGAGCAGGCAGCCCAACAAAAGCGGCACCAAAATATTGGCACCCGGGATGGAGGACATCTTAAAGAACGGCTCCTTTGCCGCCGGCGCCTCCACCGCAGTCGATTCACTCATATATATATCTCCTTTGGATGCATGCGAATCGTAGCCGCACGCGCCTATATCAGAAAGAAGGCGACGGTCCCGAGTCGCAGGAGCCGTCGCCGAACAATCGTCGTGGGGTATTACCCGTCCAGGACGATGCCGCCGTCGCAGTCACCGATCTCGCCGTTCACGAAGCTGGCGAGGTCGGAAGCGAAGAACAGCACCATCTGCGCAGGCTCGCTGGCCTGGGCGGCGCGGCCCAGAGGAATACCGTTGATGATGCGCTGAGAGTTCTCGTCAGAGAGAATCGAGGTCATGTCGGTAAGCGTGAGCGACGGGCACACAGCGTTGCAGCGGACGCCGAACTTACCGCCCTCCTTGGCGACCGCCTTGGTAAGGCCATTGACACCGGCCTTGGAGCTCGCGTAGGCCGCGGTGCCGAGCAGGCCGCCACCGATCTTGCCAGCGACAGAGCTCACGTTGACGATAGTGCCGGCATGGGCCGCCTTAAAGTGCGGGTACACGGCGTTCATCATAGTGAAGGTACCGTTGAGGTTGATGTCGATGGTGCGACGCCACTCGGTGTCATCGATCTCGTCGAACTTCTTGGTGCTGATGACGCCAGCGCAGTTGATCAGGATGTTGGTTTGCGGCAGGTCCGTAAAAATCTGCTCGACGGTCTCGCGCGCCTTGGGTGCATCGGCGACATCGAGCTGATAGAACTTGTTGCCCTCGCCAAGCTCGGCCACCGCGGCCTCGCCCTTAGCAGCGTTCCTTGCGATGAGCGCGACGTGTCCGCCGCCCGCAACGATGCCCTTGGCAATCTCGAGGCCAATGCCCTGAGTGCCGCCGGTAACGATCGCGGTTTTGCCCGTGAAGTCAAATGCCATGACTCCAACCCCCTTGATTCAGGTGTCTCCTTGCGGGAAGTTGGAGCATCGCACGTGGCGCTTATATGAGTCCCAGTCGTCATGGTGGTGACAACCCCTCGCCTAACCGCGGGCATGATAGTTCTTTGAAACGCTTCATCAATTGAATGATTTTAAGTCTTTATGCGCTCTTTATATTGCCCTCTGCATGAGGCCCGCGTATGGGGGTATCATCTTTCACCGAAAATAGTTTCTAGTGTTAGGGGTTTTCGGTGGAAGATACCGATTTCCGTGAACTTGGGCGTCAGCTCCTTACCGAGTTCGGCAGCATGCATCAGCGCATTTCGCGCTTTGCGGACAAAGCCCTCGGCGGCGAGATGGCCGTCATGCGCGCCCTTATGCTCGCTGGCGGTTCGCTCACGCCGAGCGAACTCGCCGATCGCGCCTGGGTCTCGAGCGCCCGCATCGCCAATATCCTACGCGCTCTCGAAGCCAAGGGCTGGGTCGAGCGCGAGCACTCAAAGACCGACCGTCGTCGCGTACACGTCACGGTGACCGACAAGGGATTCCAGGATCTCGAAATCAAACGACGGGAATTCGAGGAGCGCACCGCGGCCTTCCTCGAGCAGCTCGGCGAAACAGATACCCAAGAGATGGTGCGCCTTCTAAGACGTGCCAACGAAATTATCGACCGCAATCAAGAAAGGAGAGATGCCGAGTGAGGATTCTCAAGCTCTTTAAAAAGCACGTCCTGGCACTGTTCACAGCTATCGTACTTATCGTAATCAGCTGCAACGCCGATCTGGCGCTGCCTACCTATATGAGCGACATCGTCGACGTGGGCGTGCAGCAAGGCGGCATCGCCTCGCCCGTGCCCGACACCATTCGCGCCGAATCGCTCGACGACCTCGAACTCTTCATGAGCGCCAAGGACGCCAAGGCTGCGGAGGCCGTGTTTAGCAAGGCTGACAAAAACGGCATTCGAACGTACAAGGGCACCGAGGAAGAGC
>CABTWP010000074.1 GCA_902488525.1 uncultured Collinsella sp. | reverse complement strand
GCCCCCGGACCCCAGGAGGGGCCGCGGGGGCGTTCAGCTAAGTGCGGGAATGGCCTATTTGCTCAATGTGTTCGGCTGAGATCGGAAATCAACCCAAATCATCGAAACCTTGCGCTTCGGAAACCCGCACATCGACGCAAATGCCCCATCGGACACATCGATCTTCGACAGCAATCTCATGACCAAGATGAGTGAAGATCCTTTTCTGCCAATATACTTCAATGCCTGGGAAAACGACCATTTCAACGACCCGATTGCCCCACTATTGGCAACCATAGCAACCATGGCCGACAAGAAAAAGGTCAATCAGGAGAGAAACGTTTCCGATATCGCAGCAGGGGCAATAGACTGCGCTTTGTCTTTAACGGGGCTGAATGCAGGAAAGCTCCTCGAGGCAATTAGCGGTAACGATTTCCTTAACGCGTTCAGAAAGAGGCAGGAGCTGAGGGCGAAAACCGAGGAACTCGTGTCAGCGCTTCTGCCGGAAGTCACCAAAAGGGCCGTGCTCTTCATAGACGAGCTCGACAGGTGTCTATTTGGATTGATTCGGGGCAAATCGAATCGGTAGTCGTAGAAGCGTTGAAGGTATCGCCGGCAGTCGTAATTCTGGCCATAGACTCCTTGGAGTGAGTAGGCAAGTTGCGTTCTGTCCGTTGAATAAACGACCACGATGTTATCCTGAAGGAAAAGAGACTTTGTTTGCTCGAGTAGCTGCATAGCGAATTCCGGCCGACACCTCGAAGCGAAACAGGCCAACATCCATAGCGGATACTTTTTCACGGAAATATGCCAACGGTTTATTGAGCAAAACAACGGAAGCCTTCGCGATTTCAACCGGTTCATCGACAAGCTCAACCAAGGTGTCATCTACATACTGACCGCCTTCGACAGGGAAGGAGACTGGTCAATCTCGTTCTCAAAGAATGCACTTTTGCCGACCTTCCTAACAATGGCGGAATATGAGCCCGAACAATGGGAGCTGGTCAAAACCGGAAAACGCTTCGACCATGTATTTGAGTTCGCAAAAGAGAACGATAAATTCATGGAGTATCTAGACCGCATCATACTGGGAGAGTGCAAATACTTCGAGAAAGGCGGTGAGCCAACTGATGACATTCGAAATAGATACATCGAAGACTTATGCGCGGAAATCTTCCTCGACAGCGATGATGACCCGAGGCTCAAACGAAGCAGAGAGATGCTTAGTATATGTGGCTCGCTCGACAAGAAGACGCTACGAACTTTGATATTTCCCAAGAACGTTATCGGGAAATAGGCGATTAGAAGTGCTTCGCACGAATTATCTGAATTCCGACGCGTATCTCCGGGGCCTCTTTGATTTGCATATGAGGTCAGCCACCATGTGCTCGATGATGCGCTTGGCGTGCTCCTTAGCGTTCCTCGTGCAGGAAGCCGAGGGAGCGGCCGCGTTCTTCCCGTATGCCTTCGCGATCGAATCCTCGGGATCGACCATCCGATAGGAAGGAAGGCAGCATGATATTGGAGTAGAATGACGATTAGATTCTAGGCGATTACACCAACAATCGGGACACCACCGCAAGGCGCCCGCGGTCATGAAAAATGGCGTCGCAACGAACGAATGGCATGCACAGCGCCTCCATGGCCTGCCCTAAACAAGAGAGGCCCCAGCCACCGCGTGGTGGCTGGGGCCTCTTATCGCTCTAAGGAAGTTCGCTAGTCGCGCTTGAAAAGGTCGCGCGTGTACACCTTGTCCGCCACGTCCGCGAGCTCGTCGCTCCAGCGGTTGGCGACGATAACGTCGCAGCCGGCCTTGAAGGCCTCCAGGTCGTGGGTCACCTCGGAGCCGAAGAACTCCGGCGCGTCCAGCGTGGGCTCGTATACAACCACGGGCACGCCCTTGGCCTTCACGCGCTTCATGACGCCCTGGATGGAACTCGCGCGGAAGTTGTCGGAGTTGGACTTCATAGTCAGGCGGTACACGCCCACGACCGGTTTCGGCTTGCCGGCGTACACGCGGTCCCACACCATCTGCAGCACCTCGTCTGCCACGAAGTCCTTGCGGGTGCGGTTGGCATCCACGATGGCCTCGATCAGGTTCTGGGGCACGTCCTTGTAGTTGGCGAGCAGCTGCTTGGTGTCCTTGGGCAGGCAGTAGCCGCCGTAGCCGAAGCTGGGGTTGTTGTAGTGGCTTCCGATGCGCGGCTCCAGGCACACGCCGTCGATGACGTCGCGGGTGTTGAGGCCGCGGACCTCGCAGTAGGTGTCGAGCTCGTTGAAGTAGGCCACGCGCAGCGCCAGATAGGTGTTGGCGAAGAGTTTCACGGCCTCGGCCTCGGTGGTGCCCAGCACCAACTCCGGGATGCCCACGGTGCCGTCGGCGTTCACGCGCTCCAACTCGGCAGGATCGGCACCCTGAGCGAGCAGGCCGGCGAACTTCTCGGCGGCTACAACGGCCTCGGCGTCATCCTTCGGAGCGCCGACCACGATACGAGAGGGATGCAGGTTGTCGTAGAGAGCCTTGCTCTCGCGCAGGAACTCGGGACTGAAGAAGATCTTGCTGTCGCCCAGCCTCTCGCGAAGGCCCGCGGTGTAGCCGACGGGGATGGTCGACTTGATGACGATCCAGGCGTCCGGGTTCACCGAGCGCACGGCGGCGATGGCGGCCTCGACGGAGCTCGTGTCGAAGAAGTTCCTGTCCGAGTCATAGTTGGTGGGCGTGGCGATGACGGCGTAGTCGGCGCCGGTGTAGGCCTCGGCCACGTCGACGGTGGCGTGCAGGTCGAGCTCGCGCTCCCCCGCCTTGGCCTCCGCCAGGAAGCGCTCGATCTCGTCGTCCTGGATGGGCGAAACATAGTTGTTGATCTTCTCGACCTTCTCGGGCACGATGTCCAACGCGTGCACCTCGTTGTGCTGCGAAAGAAGGACGGCCAAAGACAGGCCGACGTAACCAGTGCCGGCTACAGCGATCTTCATGTCATTCTCCAATTGTCAAAGAGCAATAATTCGCATGAAAAATGGCCCCTGTTACAGGGCCATGATTTCCTAAATGTTGTAGTAGTGCTTATACCACTTGGCAAAGGCCCTCAGGCCGTCCTCGAGCGGCGTTGCGGGCTTGTAGTCCAGGTCGCGCTGGAGCGCCGTGGTGTCTGCGAAGGTGACGGGCACGTCACCGGGCTGCATGGGCACGAGCTGCTTGTGGGACTCGAAGTCGTAGTCGGCCGGGAGCACGCCTTCCTCGACCAGCACGCGCTGCAGCGTGTCGACGAAGTCGAGCAGGTTCTCGGGATGGGAGTTGCCGATGTTGTAGACGCGGTGCGCGGCGAGGGGCAGACCGTCCTCGCCCATCTTCACCTCGGGGGCGGCACCCATGACGCGCCTCACGCCCTCGACGATGTCGTCGACGTAGGTGAAGTCGCGGCGGCAGTCGCCCATGTTGAAGATCTTGATGGTGTCGCCTCGGCGCAGCTTCTCGGTGAAGCCGAAGTAGGCCATGTCGGGCCTGCCCATGGGGCCGTACACTGTGAAGAAGCGCAGACCGGTCGCCGGGATGGAGTAGAGCTTGGAGTAGGCGGCGGCCATCAGCTCGTTGGACTTCTTGGTGGCGGCGTAGAGCGAAACCGGCGAGTCGACGCGGTCCTCCTCGGAGAACGGCACCTTCTTGTTGCCGCCGTAGACCGAGCTGGAGCTGGCGTAGACCAGGTGCTTCACGGGGTGGTGACGGCATGCCTCGAGGATATTGAAGAAACCAACGAGGTTGCTCTCGAGGTAGGCGCGCGGGTTCTCGATGGAGTAGCGCACGCCCGCCTGGGCGGCGAGGTTCACCACGACGTCGAATCCGTTCTCCGCGAACAGGCGCTCGATGAGGGCGGCGTCGCATAGGTCGCCGCGCACGAAGGTGAAGCGGCCGTCTGTGTCGGCCCCGGCCAGCATGCGCAGGCGCGCGTCCTTGATACCGGGATCGTAGTAGCTGTTGAGGTTGTCGAGGCCGACAATAACGTCGTCAGATTCCTCAAGCAGCTTCTTGACGAGGAATGCGCCGATGAAGCCGGCGGCTCCCGTCACGAGTACTTTTTGATTAGTCATTGTTTCTCTTTCATTAAGCAAAATAATTATCCAAGTACTCCCCCAGCTCTTCCTCCCAGTCGGGCATGTGGAAGCCGACCGACTCGAGCCTGGAAAGGTCGAGAGCGGAGTGAACCGGGCGCGGGGCGACGGGGCCCGCGGCGCTCGCGTAGTAGTCGGCGGTCGATACCGGCACGACCTTGTCCCCGTTGCCGTTAGCGGCCTCGAAGACGGCGCGAGCGATGTCGGCCCAGGACCCCACGGCGCCGGAGCCGGTGCAGTCGTAGGTGCCGTAGGGGGCGTGCGTCCCCAGCACATGGAAGATGGCCCGCGCCATGTCGCGCGTGAAGGTCAGGCGGCCCAGCTGGTCGTCCACGACGGTGACCTGGTCCAGCTTGTCGTCCGGGTCGGCGACGCGGTCGGAGAGCGCCTTCATCGTCTTGACGAAGTTGTGCCCCTCGCCGATGACCCAGGAGCTGCGCATGATGTAGTGGCGGGGGCAGCCGGCCACGGCGATGTCGCCGGCGGCCTTGGTCTGGCCGTAGACGGACAGCGGGCTGAGGGGCTCGTCCTCGGTATGGACCTCGGCCGTGCCGTCGAAGACGTAGTCGGAGGACACGTGCACGAGGGTGATCCCGTGCCCGGCGCAGGTGCGGGCGAGCAGGGCCGGGCCGGTGGCGTTGGCCTTCCAGGCGGTCACGCGGCCCTCGGGGGCCTCCGCTTTATCGACCGCCGTGTAGGCACCGCAGTTGATCACGGTGCCGTAGAGCGACCAGTCGTACTGCGCGTAGGCGTCCGGGTCGGACATGTCGAAGGTGTCGATGTCGCAGAAGTCGAAGTCCTTGGCGACGCCGCGCTCCTCGGCGAGCGCGCGGACCGCATGACCCAGCTGGCCGTTGCAGCCGGTGACGAGGGTGCGCTTCGGCGCCATGGGGACGACGTCCCTGAGGTACGGGTGGTTGAGGTCCGCCTCGGAGACGGTGGCCTGGTCGAGCGGGATCGGCCACTCGATGGCGAGCTCGGGGTCGGCGAGGTTCACGAAGGTGTAGGTCCTCTTCAGCTCGAGCGACCAGTGGGCGTCCACCAGGTAGGTGTAGGCGGTGCCGTCCTCCAGGGCCTGGAAGGAGTTGCCCACGCCGCGCGGGACGTAGATGGCCCTGGACGGGTCCAGCGTGCAGGTGAACACCTTCCCGTAGGTGGCGCTACCCTCGCGAAGGTCCACCCAGGCGCCGAATACGCTGCCGCGCGCCACGGAGATGAACTTGTCCCAGGGCTCGGCGTGGATGCCGCGGGTGACGCCGCGGCTGTCGTTGTAGGAGATGTTGTTCTGGACGACGCGGAGGTCGGGGATGCCCAGGGCGGTCATCTTGGCGCGCTGCCAGTTCTCCTTGAACCAGCCGCGCGAGTCGCCGTGGACGGCGAGGTCGACGACCCTGAGGCCCCCGATGCCGGTCTCGGCGACGGAGAGGTCCTTCTCGAATGCGATGTCTGCCATATGGGAAAAGCTCCTATCGAAGAGGTTCAGGTTGCGGGCGCCCCGCGGTGCGGTTCGCCGGAATGCAGTCTTACTGGCCCTGTGCGCGGTAGCGGGCCTCGGTGGCCTCCTTGGCGGGGCGCCACCAGGACTCGTTGGCGACGTACCAGTCGATGGTCCGCTTGAGCCCCTCGGCGAAGTCGGTGTGGGCCGGCCTCCAGCCCAGCTCGCGCTGGAGCTTGGTGGAGTCGATGGCGTAGCGGCGGTCGTGGGCGGGGGCACCGGGGACCCCGCCGCAGCTCCCCGGCGGCGTTCGCCTCCCCCCTTGGGCGCAGCGGAGGGCGGTGGTGGTGTGCTTCTCTG
>CABTWP010000073.1 GCA_902488525.1 uncultured Collinsella sp. | reverse complement strand
CGGGCCCTTACAAATGTCCTTGGGGAGGTAGGCCTTCATGTCTTCCTCAGAGAACACCATGGTCCCGAATTTGCAAGCAGAAGACGGCATACGAAACTCCCTTCGTATCGGCACCGCGTGAGAAGCGGTGTTGACTACTAACGAACGAGTCATAGCTTAGACTCGCCGTGTTTCCGCGACATTACCGTTATGTTGCTGTCGCGAAACCAATCAATGAGGTTACCCTATCGAGGCGGCGTTGCCACCCTCAACAGCCAATCAACTGTATAAATAGCAGACCTCTCCCCATGGTTTAAGGGTAGTCAATTTGGGATGGAGCTCTATTAACTGGTATTTTGCATCAGATACCAGTCTTTATAGTCCGTGCCTAGATTAGCCGCTCTGTTATAGGAAATGCCGATAGTAAGGCATCTTTGATTGGTATCCTCAAATAGCGAGTGAAACTCCACCGTGACACAGTGGTGCTGTAGAATCCTTACAACACATCACACTATTACGTATCTAGAGGAGCACGATATGCGCGTCGATGAGGTTTTTAAGCAGGCAGCATCCCAGGGCACCGCACCCGTTTCGTTTGAGATGTTCCCGCCCAAGGGCGAGCTGACCCTCGACACGGCTCGCGAAGTGGCAGGCAATCTGTGCAAGCTTTCACCGAGCTTTGTCTCGGTCACCTGCTCGGCCGGCGGCTCGGGCAACGGTGCCGCCACCGCCCCCATCGCGCATATGATTACGAGCGAATTCGATACACCCTCGGTGGCACACCTTACCTGCGTGGGCCGCTCGCACGCCGATATCGCCGCCAAGATCGACGAGTATCGCACCGCCGGCGTGGAAAACATCCTGGCCCTGCGTGGCGATCTCCCTGCCGGCGCAACCGAGGACGACAAGCCCGCCTCCGACTACGCCTACGCCCGCGACCTCATCCCCGAGCTCGTCGACGCCGGCTTTTGCGTGGGCGCCGCAGCCTACCCCGAGGGCCACATTGCCTGTGAGGATCTCAACCTCTCGGTCGAACACCTCAAGCAAAAACAGGACGCCGGCGCGAGCTTCTTTGTGACACAGCTCTTCTTTGATAACGAGTGCTTCTACCGTTTTCGCGAGCTTGCCGACAAGGCCGGTATCACCGTGCCCATTACCGCGGGCATCATGCCGTTTATGGGCAAGTCGCAGATCAGCCGCATGGTCTTTATGTGCGGCGCGTCGCTGCCCTCCCCCGTCATCAAGATTCTCGCCAAGTACGAGAACGACCCCGAGAGCCTGCAGGTAGCCGGTGTAGATTATGCCGCCCGCCAGCTTTGCGACCTCAAGGAGCACGGCGCCGACGGCCTGCACCTGTACACTATGAACCGTCCTGCGATCGCCGCGACCATTATGGAGCGCCTGGGGTAATGGAAAAACCGCACATCGATACAACCGCTGTCGAAGTGCCGGCCGACCTTGCGTCGCCGGCGTTTTACCGTGTCGATGCTGCGCACCATCCCCGTGTCGACCGTGCCGAGATGCTGCGGTATCTGGGTTACGGCGGCCAGCAGATCGAGCCCGAACTGTCACGACGTATTGAGCTTGTGGTCGAGCGTCTGGAATTGGACATTGAGCCCCGTGGCGTGCGCCGCGTGTTTGCCGTCGATGCCACGGGCGTGGACGAACAAAGTGAGCCTTGCATTCGCTTGGTCGGCACCAACGTTGAGCTGCGGGGTCGCGATATCTATCGACATCTCAAAGATGCCCGCTTTGCCGCGCTCATGGCATGCACCCTCGGCATGGACGCCGAGCGTCGCCTGCGCACCACGGGAGCCCAACATCCCCTAGAGGGCGCCGTGCTCGACGCCGCGTGCTCCGCTTACGTAGAAGCCGCCGTTGAGCAAATGGACCAGCAGGTCAAGACGGACGCCGCCGTTCATGGGCTCGCCGGCAACTGGCGCTTTAGTCCCGGCTACGGCGACTGCCCGCTCTCGGCCCAGCGCTCGATCGTCAATGCGCTCAACGCCACGCGGCTCATCGGGCTTACCGTCACGCCGACCAGCCTGCTCATGCCCACCAAGAGCGTGACCGCGGTGATCGGCCTGTTCGACGGCGAAGTCCACGACGCCCAGAGCCGCCCCACCTGCAATATCTGCCGCATGCGCGAGCACTGCCGCTTCCGCGCCACCCATACCACCTGCTATTCCAGCCATTAGGAGCCCTCGATGTTTACTCCGCTTATCACTCATGATTCTGACGGCACTGCATTGGCGGCACCCATTGATGCCGCACGCCGTAATGGCGCTGCATACAAGACGCGCACGATCGACGATCTGCGCATTAAGGACGATCGCCTGCGCGCCGCCATCGAGGGCACGGGGCACCTGCTGTTCGACGGCGGCATGGGCACCATGTTGCAGGCCGCTGGCATGAAGGCGGGCGCCCTGCCCGAGCTGCTCAACTTTGAGGAACCCCAGGTTATCACCGATATCCAACGTCAATATGTCGAGGCCGGCTGCGACGTGATTACCGCCAACACCTTTGGCGCCAATGCCCACAAGCTCGACGGTGCCGCCACCGTGGCAGACGTCTTTGCCGTGGCCGTCGCCTGTGCCCGCGCGGCCGGCGCCCGCTACGTCGCCGGCGACATCGGCCCCATCGGCGCACTGCTTCGTCCCTTAGGCACCCTCAGCTTCGACGAGGCCTATGACCTCTTTGCCGAGGAAGTGCGCGCAGGCGTCGCCGCGGGTGTGGACCTCTTTATTATCGAGACTATGACCGACCTGGCCGAGATCAAGGCGGCCGTCCTCGCCTGCCGCGAGAACTCCGACCTGCCCGTCTTTGCCACCATGACCTTCGAGGAAGACGGTCGCACCTTCCTGGGAACGAGTCCCGAGGTCGCCGCCATCACGCTCGACGCCATCGGTGCCGACGTTTTGGGCATCAACTGCAGCCAAGGACCGGCCGAGCTCCGAGGACTCGCCGCACGTATGCTCACCGTTACCGACAAGCCCGTTATGGTGCAGGCTAATGCAGGACTCCCCCATGTAGACGACGACGGCAACACCGTCTTTGATATCCAAGCCCCCGAATACGCCGAGGCCGTCGCCGGCATGATCGCCGACGGTGTGAGCGTCGTGGGCGGTTGCTGCGGCACCACGCCGGCGCACATGGCGGTCTTGCGCACGATTATCGACAACCACACGCCCAGCCCGCGCCACCGCAAGCCCAGTATGTCGGTCACGAGCGCCCAAACGGTCGTGGACCTTCCCTGCGACGGCCACAAGATCGCCGTCATCGGCGAGCGCATCAACCCCACCGGCAAAAAGCGCCTGCAGCAGGCCCTGCGCGACGGCGACCTGGACTACGTTGTGAGCCAGGGCATCAGCCAGCAGGAACAGGGCGCCGACATTCTGGACGTCAACGTGGGCCTGCCCGAGATCGACGAGGTCAAGATCATCCAACAGGCGACCGAACAGCTCCAGGGCTCCACGCTGCTGCCGCTGCAGATCGACTCCACCGACCCCGCAGCCGTCGAGGCCGCCGTGCGCCGCTACGCCGGCAAGCCCATCATCAACTCGGTCAATGGCAAGCAGCAGATCATGGATGAGATCTTTCCGCTGGTCGCCCACTACGGCACCAACGTTGTCGGCCTTACGCTCGACGAAGGCGGCATCCCCGATACCGCCGAGGCTCGCTTCGCCATCGCCGAGCGCATCGTGGCCGAGGCTGCCCGCTACGGCATCGGACCGGACCGCATCCTCATCGACTGCCTGGTCATGACCGCCTCGACCAATCAACGCCAGGCCGAGCAGATCCTACGCGCCATGTCCCTGTGCAAGGAACGCCTGGGCGTCAAATGCGCGCTCGGCGTGTCGAACATCAGCTTTGGCCTGCCTGCCCGCCCGCTGCTGGGCTCGGTCTTTTTGGCCGCCGCTTTTGGCGCGGGCCTGGACGCCCCCATCATGAACCCGGGTTCCAAGCGCTTTATGGATACCGTCTACAGTTATCGTGTGTTGAGCGTTGAGGACGAGGGCTCGACCGGATACATCGAGCGCTACGCCGGCTGGACCGATCCGTATAAGATCGCCGCAAACCCGGCAGCAGCTCAGGCCGCATCGACCGACGCCGCGCCCGCTGCTGGCACCGCCGGCGCCGACGGCAACGACGACCCCATCCGCCACATGGTCGTCTCGGGCCGCAAAGGCGAGATCGCTGCCGAAACCGAGCGTCTGCTGGCAGACCACGACGCCATGGACCTCATCAACAATCACTTTATCCCCGCCCTCGACGAGGTTGGCGTCCTCTTTGACCAGGGCAAGTTCTTCTTGCCGCAGCTTATGGCCTCGGCCGAGGCCGCACGCGTGGGCTTCGACACCATCAAGCGCCTGATGCCCGCCGGCGAGATTGCCGACAAGGGCAAGATCTGCGTGGCCACCGTCAAGGGCGACATCCACGATATTGGCAAGAACATCGTCAAAATGCTGCTCGACAACTACGGCTACACCGTCTTTGACCTGGGCCGCGACGTCGATCCGCAAGAGGTGCTCAAGACCGTCAAGGAGCGTGACATTAAGCTCGTCGGCCTCTCGGCGCTTATGACCACCACCGTCGTGGCCATGGAGGAGACCATCAAGCTGCTTCATACTGAGGTGCCGGGCGTCAAGATCATCGTAGGCGGCGCCGTACTCACCCCCGAATACGCCAAGCAGATCGGCGCGGACTACTACGCCAAGGACGCCGCCGAAAGCGCTCGTATCGCCGAAGAGGTCTTTGGGCAGTAACACAACGGAAACAACCGAGCACCAAAACGTGCCGCATGCGCCACTTGGCACGTGCGGCACGTTAGAATAGATAAGACTATGCTCGTTTTGGCAGATAGGAGCGCAAGGATGGCGATCACGCCCGCAGAAATCGCGGAAACCCGCGGCATGGTTGAGGAGCAGAACCTCGACATCAGGACCATCACCATGGGTGTTTCGCTCATGGGTTGCGGCGACGAGAACCTCGACCGCATGTGCACGAAGATCTACGACCACGTGACGCACACGGCTGAGCATCTGGTCGAGACCGCCGAGAACCTCGAGCGCGAGTACGGTATCCCCATCGTCAACAAGCGCGTTTCCGTCACCCCGGTGGCGCAGATTGCCGCGTGCTGCAAGGATGAGGACCTCACCCCCATCGCGCATGCCCTCGACCGCGCGGCCGAGACGCTCGGCATCGACTACCTGGGCGGCTTCTCCGCGCTCGTCCAGAAGGGCATCGGCGACGCCGACCGCCGCGTCATCCAGTCCATCCCCCAGGCGCTCGCCACCACGAGCCGCGTCTGCTCCAGCGTCAACGTCGCCAGCCTGCGCGCCGGTATCAACATGGACGCCGTGCTTATGGCCGCCCAGACCATCATCGATGCCGCTAAACTCACGGCCGACCAGGATTCCGTTGGCGCGTCCAAGTTTGTCTGCTTTGCCAATATGGTCGAGGACTCCCCGTTTATGGCGGGCGCCGTCCACGGCGGTGGCGAGGCCGACGCCGTCATCAACGTAGGCGTCTCGGGCCCCGGCGTTATGGCCGCAGCCCTGGAGACGCTGCCCGATTCCGCATCGATGATGGAGGTCGCCGAGAAGATTAAGCAGACCGCCTTTAAGATCACCCGTGCCGGCGAGCTCATGAGCCGTGAGGCAGCCCGCCGTCTGGGTGTCGAGAAAGGCATTGTCGACCTGTCGCTGGCTCCCACACCCGCCATCGGCGACTCCGTCGCGCGCATCCTCGAGATTATCGGCGTGGGCACCTGCGGTGGCCCGGGCACGACCTGTGCGCTCGCCATGCTCAACGATGCCGTCAAGAAGGGCGGCGTCATGGCCAGCTCCAGCGTGGGCGGTCTCTCCGGCGCCTTTATCCCCGTGTCCGAGGACGCCGGCATGATCGCCGCCGTCGAAGCCGGCGCGCTTTCGCTTGAGAAGCTCGAGGCCATGACCTGTGTGTGCTCCGTCGGCCTGGACATGATCGCCATCCCCGGCGACACCCCGGTCGAGACCATCGCCGGCATCATCGCCGACGAGATGGCCATCGGCGTCATCAACAACAAGACCACGGCCGTCCGCGTGATTCCTGCTATCGGCAAGGGCGTGGGCGACTGCGTCGAGTACGGCGGCCTGTTTGGCCGTGCGCCCATCATGCCGGTGAACCCCAACGCCGGCACCGTGCTTGCCCACCGTGGTGGACGTTTCCCGGCACCGCTGAACTCGCTCAAGAACTAGCTGAGGGGACTGGCGAGGAGCCCCGGGGAGGGCAAATATATAAGGTCGCCTGCTCGGACAGTCCTGACTCGCACGGAGAGCACATTAAGTGCTCTCCGGCTCGTGCGG
>CABTWP010000072.1 GCA_902488525.1 uncultured Collinsella sp. | reverse complement strand
TGATATCGAAGGCAACCTCATCAATATCATCGCAGCTCTGATCGTCGTGATTATCGGAGACGTGCTACTGGTTGTCCAGCTCAAGACGGCCTACGAAGCAACCTGTGCCGATGAGTATTGTGGCGAGCTCGACCTGACCGAGAAGCACGACACCTTCAGCCACACCGAGACCACCGTTGTCATGAAAGACGACAAGGACGACTAAGCAATCCAACCAATACCACCCGGCCTTTGACGAGAAAGGAAGATCACCATGGGACTCTTGAAAGCTGGATTGGGAGCTGCCGGCGGCGTCATGGCCGACCAGTGGAAGGAATTTATCTACTGCGAATCGATGCCTGCCGACGTCTTGGCCTGCAAGGGCAGCAAACGTACCGGTGGCCGCAGCTCCAACACGCGCGGCGAGGACAACGTCATCTCCAACGGCTCGGTCATCGCCGTCAACGACGGCCAGGGCATGCTCGTGGTGCAAAACGGCAAGATCATCGAAGTCGCGCTGGAGCCCGGTGAGTTCGTCTTCGATACCGGCAGCGAGCCGAGCGTCTTTAGCGGCAACCTGGGCGATTCCATCAAGGAGACCTTCGCCAATATCGGCAGCCGCTTTACCTTTGGCGGCGACGCGGGCAAGGAGCAGCGCGTCTACTTCATCAACACCAAGGAGATCATCGGCAACAAGTACGGCACCGCCTCGCCCGTGCCCTTCCGCGTGGTCGATAACAACATTGGCCTGGACGTCGACATCTCCGTGCGCTGCAACGGCGAGTATTCGTACCGCATCACCAACCCGCTGCTGTTCTACACCAACGTATGCGGCAACGTGACCGATAGTTACACGCGCGACAAGATCGACAGCCAGCTTAAGTCCGAGCTGCTCACCGCCCTGCAGCCCGCCT
This sequence comes from uncultured Collinsella sp., assembly GCA_902488525.1. Taxonomy (GTDB): domain Bacteria; phylum Actinomycetota; class Coriobacteriia; order Coriobacteriales; family Coriobacteriaceae; genus Collinsella. The sequence continues at coordinate 6,101 of CABTWP010000072.1, read as the reverse complement.
TTGCCAAGATCTCGGAGATGGGCATCCGCTACAGCGCCATCCCCGGCCACACCACCGAGCTCGCCCGCGCACTCAACGAAGTCCTCTCGGCCGACTGGCGCGACCTTCGCGGTGTCGAGATCGTGAGCTTTGGCGTCAACTCCATCGCCGCCTCGCAAGAAGACGAGCAGATGATCAAAGACCTGCAGAAGGCCGCGGTCATGCGCGATCCCACCATGGCAGCCGCCAACATCGCCAGCGCCCAGAGCGATGCGATGCGCGCAGCAGCCGCCAACCCCAACGGCGCGATGGCCGGCTTTATGGGCATGGGCATGGCAGGTGGCATGGGCGGCATGAATGCCAGCCAGCTGTTCGCCGCCGGCCAGGCACAGCAGCAGGCTGCCCCGCAGCCGGCTCCGGCTCCCGCCCCGGCTCCTACCGCCGCACCTGCGGCCGGCACGTGGACCTGCAGCTGCGGTGCCACCAACACCGGCAAGTTCTGCCCCGAGTGTGGCAGTCCCGCACCCGCCCCGGCACCGGCCAAGTGGTTCTGCCCCAACTGCGGTAGCGAAAACGGCGGCAAGTTCTGCAGCAACTGCGGAACGCCCAGGCCCTAGCCCCTCTATCTGGTAATTGGCGGGGGGGTCCGCCACCCCCGCATTTGCTTCTATGGGTTTCGTTCGATAAAGGAGGACACCATGAAGACAACGTTCAAAAAGTCCGTACTCGCATTTCTGACATGCGTCCTGGCGCTCGCCTTTGCCCTAACGGGCTGCAGCGGCGGCGGCAAAGACCCCAAGGCCAACTTCGTCGGCAGCTGGGAACTCTCAGGTGGAACCCTGGAGGGCGAAGAGCTGACCGATGAGTACATGAAGATGCTCGAGGATTGGGGTGTCCACTGCGTCCTGATTCTCGATGAGGACGGTACAGGTGCCCTCGACCTGTTCCTTGAAGTCATGGACCTTAAATGGGAGGCAAAGGATGCCACCACCGTAACCATCACCGCCGAAGACGAGTCGCATGACATGAAGCTCAAGGACGGCAAACTCATCCTCGAAGAAGATGACGGCAATCTTGTCTTTACCAAGTCCGACAAGGACCTGTCCGGTACGGTGAAGAAGGATCGCGAGGCGGCCGAGAAGGAAGAGGAGATCGATGAGGCCGTCGAAGACGACGATGTCCAGAGTGTCGAAATCTCCCCCGCCGTCACCGTCGCCGATGACGATCTGTGCACCATCACCATCACCGAGAAGTTCAAGGACGACTGGGGCGACATCGGCTTTGTCGTCAACATCACCAACAAGAGCGACAAGGACCTGACCTTCTACGCTCCTTCCGGCAAGACCAACGTCAACGGCACCATGAAGGAACCCTGGTTCTCGGCTCACCTGATGCCCGGCACCAACGCCACCGAGGAATTCACCTTCTCGAAGGGCACGCTCGATAGCCTTGATGACCTCGTCAATACGACCATCGGCATCGACGCCTACCTGACCGATTCCTACGAGGACGTCGCCTCTTACAGCGCAACCATCGCGTAGCGGCAGACATCGACGGCCGCGGATTGGCGGACACATCCGCGCACATGTCAGGCGGGGCCGCAGGAGATAATCCTGCGACCCCGCCGCTTTATGCCGACAGCACTGCCCATACAAGCAGGCCGCCCGCCGTTTTTAGATGCAAAACAGCGGGAGGCCTATCTTTGGCGTTGGAACACGGGCGGCGCACCGACTACGGGCGCTCCATATTGGGGACGATGCTGCCCTCGGTCACCGCATGCACGGCAAGACGCATGATGTTGTCGTAGCCGGTCTTGCTCAGGATCTCCGAGATGCGACGCTTGATGGTACCCTCGCTCATAAACAGCTCGGCCGCGATCTCGCGGCGGCTCTTGCCCTCGCAGGCAAGGCGCAAAATCGACAGCTCGACATCGTCGAGTGCCGCCGTGCCCGAAAAAATGCTCTCGGGCGGCTTGGGAAACGTGCAATAGCCCGCCAGCGTGGAGCGCATCACGGCGAACAGCTCGTCGATACCGACGTTCTTGTACACAAAGCTGTCGACGCCCGCTTCGCGGGCCTGATCGACAAAGGTGATCTCGGGCATGCCGGTCATGATAATGATGCGACACTCGGGCAGTTGCTCCTTGATGCGCGCCGCCGCCACGATGCCGCTGGAATCATGCTCGGTGCACACGTCCATCAGTATCATGTCCGGGCGCTCCTTGAACGCGACGCCCAAGGCCTCGGAGGCATCGGCGAGGGCGGAAACAACGGTCATATCGGGCTGGTCGCCAACGGAGCGCGCCAGGCTCTCGCGCAGAATGGCCTGGTCTTCGACTATAAGGACGCGGATCATGAACTTCTCCTTTGGACCGTGGCGTTGGAGCTCAGCGGGATGGACACCGCAAGCGTAAAGGGCTGGGCAGCATGGACCTCTAGGCTGCCACCCAGATCTTGCGCGACATGCCTCATACCTGAGATACCCGTTCCCTCGCGATACGATACGGGGGCCGGGGACCCGTCGTTAGAAATCGTCATGTGCGCGATGCCGTCAGCATCCGCCCCCTCCTGCCACAGGCGCACATGGATCCAATGCGCCTGCGCATGCTTGGTGGCATTGGTCGAGGCCTCGCGGATAATCTGCAAAAATGCGACGGCGACACGCGCGTCCTCGGGCAGCGCGCCCTCAACATCGATCTGCACACTCACCAGGCCAAAAGCATGGACGATATCACCCAGCTGCTCTGCAGGCTCGCCGGCACCGCCACTGCGCAAATCGGCGGCGATTGAGCGCAGCAACGGGTCAATCTGCTCGAGCGACTCATCGTCCAGACGCCCCTCCTCCAAATATCGATGAAGAATGGATAGGCGCTGCCCGATCACGTCGTGCACGCAAGCGCGCATACGCAGATAGGCCGCGTTGTCGGCAACTTTTTTGACTTCTTCAATCTGGGCCTGGAGCTCTTGGCCCGCAAGCTCAAGCAGATGGTTGGCTTGCGCCAGGCGGTCGTAGGTATGCGCGTATTCCGTCACGTCCAAGCCGACGACGCGCTCGAACGGACGGCCCGAGACCATAACCTCGTCGTGCACAAATAGGCGAATCTCGGCGGGAGAGATCTCGATCACCGCGCGAGCCTCACCAAAACGGTCCAAGTTAATCCGCACACGGTTCCTACTGCTTTCGGGCATTTGCATGCTAAGTTTGCGCAGGTCGTTCCATGTGCCGCTCATGTCACCTAGATCGGTGGGCATATGAAGTTCCACCAGGTTTTTGCGCATGCAGCGGTTCATGAGCAGCGGACGGCCCCTCGGGTCCAGATACAGGATGCCCACGGGAATCACGTTGATGGTCTCGATCGTCGAGAACGCGGTGATATCCTCCTGGCGGTTACGGACGTCCATCAAGAGCGCCGCGATGGAACGGAACAGGAAGAACGCCCCCTCTGCGATAAGGACAACGGTCCACGCCGAGCCCATGGCAAAAACCACCGGCGGTGTAACGGTGACAACAAGCAGCAGCTCGACTAGCATGACGGGGCGACGATAGCGCACCATAAGCACCATGCCATAGGCAAAGATCGCGGCATTGAGCCACAGCACTCCGCCCATTGCCCTGGCGCAAACGTCAAGCGGCGCCACCAGATACGAGCCAGACGACGCGAACAGGATAAGCGCCGAAACCACCAGGTGAACCACGAGGCTCGCCTCGTAGGCGCAAATCACCTTACGGTTATAGGACGAGCGGCGCGATGCGATGAGCGGAACGTGGATCATCTGCAGACACGCAGCCAGGGCAAAGACGACATCGAGCGCAACGATTTGGGGAAGGATGAGCGAAATCTGCATCGTCACTCACCCGCCCTCGGCATCAAGACGATCATGCGCAGCTGGCCGGGCTCGCCCTCAAGGCGGTATGCCACGTTGCGCCCTTGCAGAGCGCTTTCGAGCTCTTGCGCAGCGGGCGTCTGCGAAAGATCTTCATCATCGTTGGAAAAAAGCGTGGCGCGCAGCTCGACACTGCATCGGTCATGGTCGCCCAAGTGATACATAAGTGCCGGATGGTCGGTGGTGTAGGCAAAAAACGCAAAGTCATACACGCAGTCGTACAGGGCACTTACCGTACTGGCGTGCATCGGGCGCCGTATGGCGATAATCGAGGCGCAATCGATATCGATGGTGCGCAGGTCGCTTGCGAGCTCGTTGGCAATGAGCTGAATACGGTCGCGGTCAAAACCGCTCTCCCCGTGCTGTGCCAACGTGAGCGACCCCTTGCGCTTGCAATAGGCGACGAGCATCTTGGCGCGCTGCAGCATGCGGTAACGCTCGTGCGAAGACGCTTCGTCGGTCAACGGCGGCAGCGAGCTCAGCAGGTCGTACATCCCTTCGAGTGCGCGGGCAAGCGCCTGGTCCACGTCTTGGACCAGCAAGGTCTCGGCCTCTTGATCTGCCAGGTGCGTCTTAAGGTCGTAGTCGGCGGCGAGCAGCTCGTTTCGACGCTGCAACTCCATGCGACGATGTGCCAGTTCACGGTTAAGCTCGTTGAGCTCCGACACGTCTTGGGCAAGCAGGGCCGATCCGCCCAGCAGTGGAAAGGCACGGTACATCACATCGGGATCGGACGCCACGGCAAAGGCATGGGCGCGGCCGTGCTCCTGGACCCGCAACTCCTCGCGCACGCCCACCGGCATTGGCTTTGACACTGGCGTGGCATAGACTTCCTGCAGGTCGCGCGTTAGAACTTTGAGGTCAAGCGGCAAGGTGTCGAAGATGCCGGCGATGTCGTGATACGACGGAATGACACCGCAATCGAGACAGATTTCCATCGCCACCACGCACAGGACGCAATAGACGAGCGAAAAGTTGAGCCTCCATGCCCAGGGCACGCGCAGAGCATATGAGACGGCAAAGAAAGCGCCGCCCAGCAGCACGAGCGCCGCCGTGCCCGAGAAACGTTGGATGCGAAAGGACGAGGACCGACCAACCAGGATAAAAAAGGCCACGAAGTCAAAGGCCGTCCACACGAGAACGGCGAAATAACCCCAGCCGTACGTGTAATCGTTGCTCCAGGTGTCGCTTGTACGGTCAAAGCGGAAGACCTGCTGGTGAAAATCGTTGGTGAGCACAAATCCGATAAGCAGGATGGCCACAAGCCACAGCGCAGCACGGTAGCGGCGACCCAGGCGGTGTTGCTCCAGGCCCGCAAGGCGCAGACCGCACAACTGGTAGAGCAGCGGAATGAGCGTCATGGGCACGTAGTACAGGTACCACAGCACGGTGGCATAGAACGGCGTGAACGACTTGTACTTGAGAATGACTTCGATCATCCACAGGGCGCAGATGGTGGCGACGGCAACAAGGCGGCGGCGCAACACATAGTCCAAACAGCGCAGATAGACCGATACGCCCCAAATCGAAAATACAATTGCGGCGACAAGCAACGGGAGAGAGCTCGAATGGGCGAGCGCATCCACGACCTCTTCGGACACCTCGCTATAGGCGGGCACGGCGTTAGAAAGTTTGGGGTCGAAGGCGAACAGCGCCGGCAAGACTACCAAAAGCATGAGAAACAGCGCGGTGATGGCGCCGGCGATAGCAAAGACGCGGTGACGGTACACCTGATGTGTTATGCCAACAAGGAATCGCGGCATGGCGAAGAGCCTGCCGCCCCTGGAATCCGCCACGGGTGCGAATCGGGCGGCCGCGTGGCCGATATGTCGCTCGCGGGTACCCATAGTGCTTTTAGTGTACCGACAGATGAATCCAAAAAGCGGGCCGCATGTCTCAAAATCCGCAGACGGCAAGGCGCCCGGCGAGCACATACTCGCCGGGCGCCTTGGTTAGGAGGCTATGAAGTTGAGTGTCTCAGCTTCCTTAGGACAGGTCCTCACCATTCGTTTCAATGACATGCTTGTACCAGTCGAAGCTCTTCTTCTTGGAGCGCTTGAGGGTGCCGCTACCTGCATCGTCGCGATCGACGTAGATAAAGCCGTAGCGCTTGGACATCTCGCCCGTGCCGGCAGACACCAGGTCGATCGGGCCCCAGGTGGTGTAGCCCAGCAGGTCAACGCCGTCCTCGGTCACCGCGTCGCGCATCGCGGCAATAGATCGGAAGAGCACACGTCT
>CABTWP010000071.1 GCA_902488525.1 uncultured Collinsella sp. | reverse complement strand
CCGCGAGTCCACCGGACTGGTGAAGATCGCGTCGGTTTGACCATACTCGATGAGCGTGGCGGGCTCGCCGGCAACTTCCTGCAAGAAGAATGCGGTGTAGTCGCTAATACGAGCTGCCTGCTGCATTGAATGCGTGACGATGATGATCGTCATCTCGGGCGCCAGCTCGGCCATCAGATCCTCGACCTTAGAGACGGACGTGGGGTCGATGGCGGAGCAGGGCTCGTCCATCAGGAGGACATCGGGTTGCACCGCGAGCACGCGCGCGATGCACAGACGCTGCTGCTGACCGCCCGAGAGCGCCAAACCATCCTTGTTGAGCTGATTGGATACCTCTTTCCAGAGGTTGGCGCGCTTGAGCGATTCTTCCACGATGTCATCGAGGTCACTTTTGCTAGTCACGCCCTGCAGACGAGGGCCAAAGGCGACATTCTCGTAGATGGATTTAGGAAACGGGTTGGGCTGCTGAAAGATCATGCCCACGCGACGACGGAGATCGACCGGGTCGACACCCTCGGCATAGATATCGTTGCCGTCGAGCGTCATGGTGCCCTCGATGCGCGTGCCCTCGATCAGGTCGTTCATGCGGTTGATGCAGCGCAAAAACGTCGATTTGCCGCAGCCCGAAGGGCCAATAAACGAGGTGATGGCGTTTTTGGCGATGTTGAGGTCGAGCCCCGTCAGCGCATGAAAGTCACCGTACCAAAAGTTGAAATCCTTGGCCGTAATGGCCGCTTGCTCCAGCGTGGGAGCGGACTGATAAACGGACATGGGACTCCTTAACTAGCGACGCCTGCGCGACAGGAAGCGCGCAAACAGGTTGAAGGCCAGAATGATCACCATCAGCAAGAGCGCGGTGCCGTAGGCTGCGTTCATGTTGATGCCGTCGTTGGCAAGCAGGTACAGGTGAACCGTCATGGGGCGGCCGGAATCGAGCGGCGAAATAGGTAGATTGATGGCCTGGCCCATGGTGTAGAGCACCACCGCGGTCTCGCCGATGGCACGGCCGATGGCGAGGACGATGCCCGTGGCAATACGGCCAAAGGCAGAAGGAAGCACGATCTTGGAGACAACCTGCCACTTGGTAGCGCCCAGGCCGTACGCGCCCCAACGGATATAGCGCGGAACGGCGCGAATGGCCTCTTCGGTGGTGCGCATGACGATGGGAAGCATCAAGAGCGCGAGTGCCAGAGCGGCCGAGACCATCGAAAGGCCCAGGCCCATGGCCTCGACAAACAAGGCGTAGCCAAAGAGACCCATAACGATGGAGGGCACCGAGGCCAAAGCGTCAGCAGCGTAGCGAATGAGCTCGACGACCTTGCCCTGCTTGGCGTACTCGGCCAGATAGACGGCTGCCAGCACAGCGATCGGCGTGCAGATAAGCATGGCGAGCGCCGTCACGTAGACGGTCGAGACGATCGTGGGCCAAATTCCGCCCTCGGCGTTGACGCCCTGGGGCCAACCGAAGATAAAGTCGAGCGAGATATGTGGCAGGCCGTTAATGACCACGTAGGCGATGATAGCGACCAGCACCAGCGTGGTGATGTAGGCAGCGGCACGAAACACGCCAAGCATGATCTTGTTGGACAGGTCCTTGTTGATGCGGCCCTTCTTGCCGTGGGAAAGGGCACGCTTGATGCGCTCGCGCGACGAGGTCGTATCGACCGTCGCGTCAACGGAATCGGACATAGCCTACCCCCTCTTCTTCTTGGAAATCAGACGGACGATGCCCACCAGCGTGGCGGAGATGATAAACAGGACCACACCCATGCCGAACAGCGCCGAGCGGTGCAGACCCGAGGAATAGCTCATGTCGAGCGCAATCTGGCTCGTGAGCGTCGAGATGGGGCTCGCAATGCTGTCGGGAATAACCGGGGCGTTACCTACGACCATGAGCACGGCCATGGTCTCGCCGATGGCACGGCCCATACCCAGCACGATGGCATCAACGATACCCAGCTTCGCGGCAGGTAGCACGACCTTATAGATGGTCTGCCACTTGGTGGCGCCCATGGCATACGATGCCTCGCGAATGCCCATGGGAATGGAATTGAGAGCATCGATGGTGAGCGTGGTGATGGTAGGGACGATCATGATGGCGAGCACAAACCACGCCGTCAGCGCACCAAAACCAAGGCCGCCGGTCAGTTGTGCGATAAACGGGCGGATGATGATCATGCCAAAGAAGCCGTAGATGATGGAGGGTATGCCCGCCAGCAGGTCAACGGCGGGGCTGATGAGCTTGCGCACGCGCTTGCTGGCAATCTCGACCAGGTAAACGGCCGTACCCACGCCCAGCGGCACGCCCATGGCGAGCGCACCGACGGTCACCAGACCCGAGCCGGCAAGCAGCGACAAGATGCCGTAGTGGCCCTCGGAAGGCGCCCACGTAAAGCTAAAGAAGTCCGCCAGACCGATGTCAGTAAAGACGGGCAGCGCCGAGTACGTGGTAAAGACAAAAATCAGGATGACGGTAACGACCGCCAAGAACGCGCAGGCAAAGAAGATCCACTGCAGCGCCTTCTCCTTGATATAGGTACTGCGCGATACGAGCGCCAGCTCGCGCTTCTTGGGCGTCTGAACATTCTGCTCAGTCTGGGAGTTTTCCTGTGCTTCCATGCTACTCACTCCCCTTCTCGTCGTTGGTGACGGGAATAAAGCCCGCCTCGCGAATCTGCTTGTCCATCTTTTCGGACGTCACATAGTCGATGTAATCCTGCGCCTGCTGCGAAGGCGCACCCTTCACAAAGAAGTAAAGGTCGCGCGAGATGGGATAGCCGCCACTCGCGACCGTCTTCTCGGACGCCTCAACATGATTGACCGAGACGGCCTTGACCGAGGTCTTGGCGTTGAGGCTATCGACGAAGCCCAGCGAAATGTAGCCGATGGCCCCACGCGAACGAGATACCACGTCGCGCACCTGGCCCGTACCCGAAAGAACAGCCGAGCGGCGATCGAACGGCGTGCCATCCATCACGATGGTACGGAAGGCCTCGCGCGTACCGGACGCCTCGTCTCGGTTGATGACCTGAATCCTCAGGTCCTCGCCACCGACCTCTTTCCAATTGGTAATCTTGCCGGCGTAGATATCGCGGAGCTGCTCGGTCGAGAGGTTATCGACGGGGTTGTCGTCGTTCACGATGACCGCAATACCGTCGTGGGCAATGACGATGGGAGTCAGGCCCAGATCCTGTTCGTCGGCATTGAGTCCACGGGAGGAGCTGGCGATATCGGCCGTGCCGGCGCTGACGGCCTCGATCCCAGCGGAAGAACCCAAACCGGAAACGAGCACGTCGATGCCGGTCTCCTCCTTAAAGCCCTCGGCCGCAATCTCGGCGATAGGAAGGCAGGTCGTGGAGCCGGCCACGGTAATGGAAGAGGTAGAAGATCCCGAAGAACAGGCGCACAGCGTAAGCGTAAGCACAGCGGCGCTCAGGACCGATACGATCTTTCTCATAGCATCACGCCGATCGCAGCATGGCGCCCACAGGTGCCGTCCTCGTTACGGTAGGAATAAAAGCGGTCGTTCTGACGCACGGTCGAAAGCTGGGTATCCACGATATTATCCGCGTCGACACCGACATCTACCAGCGCCTCGCGAATGGCAGCGGAAAGATCAAGCATGCGAGAGGTATTCGCATCGATGCAAGAGAACTCGGCGGCAAAGCGATCCATGAGTTCCTGGGATACCTCATATTCGTCACCCAAGATATGGGGGCCGATATAGGCGGAAACGTCGCTCGCATCGCAACCGGCAGCATCGCAAAGCGCCTGGCACGCCTTGGCGGAAATACGTGCAATCGTGCCCTTCCAACCGGAGTGCACCACGGCAAATCCGCCGGGGGCCACCAGCACCACGGGAACGCAGTCGGCAAAGCAGAGCAGCACGGGCACGTTATGCGCCGTGCAGACGATGGCATCACAGCCCTCGGCAATCTGCTCGCGAACGTCCTCAAGGTCATCGGCGCCGTTCGAGGTCACCGCAACGATATGATCACCATGGACCTGATTGGGAACGAGCAGGTTGTGCTCGCACTCGGCGGCACCCATAGCCTCGAGCGCACGACGACGATTTTCTTGAACAGCAAAGGGGTCATCGCCAACATGCGAGCCCAAGTTGAGTGACGAGTACGCATCTTCGGAAACGCCACCGGCACGCTCGGTGAAGGCAAAGCGAACATCGGATGTCGCGCCCTCCACCAACGTAACTCCATCATGGTCGACACGCGAAACTTTGTCCGCACGTGCTGCCATACTAAAGCCTCCTAATAACACAAGTACCGCGGCATCGCCGCTACAGCCCGCGTTTATACGGCTGTCATACTTCTCTAAAAGGATACCTGCTGCGCTGGAGGCAATCGTAAAGGGAACGTAAAGAGATTGGAGGTTCTAGTTTACAAAGTCGAAATAAAAAGGGCGCGTCCATACGGACACGCCCCTGTGCACAACAATGCAAAGAACGACTTAGAAGCTACCGCGCTTCAGGAAGTCGGGAAGCTCGAACTGATCGTTGCCGAAGTTAGGAAGCTCGGTGCCACCGACGTTGCGGGTCGGAGCGGCCTGAGCCGGGCTCGTGGCAGGAGCGGTGCGCTGCGGCTCAGAGGAGGCAGCGGCCTTGCTCTGAGACTGCTGAGCAGCAAAGAGCTCGTCCTGACGGTTGACGTTGGAGTCGGAGAAGCCCGTAGCGATGACGGTGATACGCACCTGATCGCCCAGGGACTCGTCAACAACGGTACCGAAGATGATGTTGGCCTCGGGGTCGACGGCGTTGGCGACAACGTCGGCGGCGTCGCTGATCTCCTGGATACCCAGGTCCTTGGAACCGGCGATGGAGAGCAGCACGCGCGTGGCACCATCGATGGAGCTCTCGAGCAGCGGGCTGGAGATGGCCTGCTGGGCAGCGTCGACGGCACGGGTGTCCCCAGAAGAGGTACCGATACCCATCATGGCGGTACCGGCCTGCTTCATGATGGTCTTAACATCGGCGAAGTCCAGGTTGATGATACCGGGGACGGTGATGAGGTCGGTGATACCCTGGGTGCCCTGGGAAAGGACGCCATCGGCAATCGCGAAGGCCTCGAGCATGGTGGTCTTCTTCTCGGCGATGTCGAGCAGCTTATCGTTAGGGATGACGATCATGGTGTCGACGCAATCGGAGAGGGTCTTAATGCCCTCCTCGGCGCTCTTCTTGCGCTTGCGGCCCTCGAAGGTGAAGGGCTTGGTCACGACGGCGACGGTCAGCGCACCGACCTCGTTCATCGCGATATCGGCAACGATGGGAGCAGCGCCGGTACCGGTGCCACCGCCCTCGCCGCACGTAATGAACACCATGTCGGCGCCAGCGAGCGCCTCGGCAATGTCGTCGCGGGACTCATCGGCAGCCTTGCGGCCAACCTCGGGGTTGGCGCCGGCGCCCAGGCCGCGGGTAAGGTCGGTGCCGATGTGCACCTTGATATCGGCATCAGAGATCGCGAGTGCCTGAGCATCGGTGTTGATGGCAACAAACTCGACGCCGCGGATGCCCTCTTCGATCATTCGATTGACCGCGTTGGTACCGCCGCCGCCGACGCCGACCACCTTAATGACGGCAAGGTAGTTGTTGATCTCTGTCTCGTGCATGTCGGTCCTCCGAACAAAGGTTATAGCCATAGCATGGGTCGACCCCTGCGCACATTAACCTTCAGGTTGAAAGTAAATGCAAAGGTAAACCGTATTATGTTTGCACATTATGAACGTATCAGTCAAATAATTGACCGTGAAAACCAAACAAACCAGATAAACGGCGTGGTATGGCCCCTCAACAAAGCATCAACCAGCGCTACGAGGTCGGAGCGTTCCTAAATGTATAGTTACCCGGAGAGCGCACATTGATATACGTTACGCCCTCTACCTGCGAAAGCAGCTTGGTGACTACGCGCTCCTTCTTGACGATATCGTTCGAATCGCCCAGCGACACCTCAATGCCGTTATTGAGGTTTGCCGAGATGGCTTCGACCGAAGGCGTGGAAATATCCTTGACTTGTCCCAAGAACTCGCTCGAAAAACCACGCACATAATCCAAGCCAGCCTTAACGGCCTTGGAGCTCACCGCCTGGCCGGAAACCGGAGCGACATCCGCCGAGACATCAGTCAACAACACCGCGCCATAGTGCTTAGCGAGCGCCAGCGCGGCATCAATGCCGGTCAGGGTATTTGAGCCCTGCCCCGTCGTGATGACGTTGCCCTGGTCATCCACTTCGACCGACGTCGACAGCGGGGCGATCCAGGTGTCATCATCCCCGATGGCCCAGGCAAGGTCATCGGAGCTGATATAGGCAATTGCGATGACCTTGCGCTCCATAGGCGTAATGATGAGCGTATGCGGGAACTGACGCTGGACATCCACGCCCGAGACCCACGGGTTCTGCTTGAGGTCCTCGGTAATCTGGTCGGGATCGACGTTAAAAAGCGACGTTCCCTCGGGCAAATCGATCAGCTGGATAGCATCGTGCTTCGTCACATGCTCGCTGCCTTGAATCTGAATATCAGTGGCGGTAAACAATCCAGAGTTAATCACCACGATGGCAACGACGACGAGCACGGCAAAGACGGCCAAAACGCCGCCCACGATTTTGCCTTTGCCTGTAACGACAGAAGCGGCGTCTGATGTTTTATTTGCCATCGCCCTAAGTGAAGACAACGGGTTGACGCCTTTTTTACCCGAAGGCTTCTTGGCGGTAGCCGGCACCGATGTCAGCGAGCGCGGTTTCGATGCGCCCAGTGTGCGACCCGGACGCGCCGCTTTAGCTCCCGTCGAGGGCTTAGGAGTTGCCATAGGACGGGCAGGCTTGGCGCCCATAACAGGCTTTGACGTCACCGAGGGACGCGAGGACTTTTTTGCGGCCGGACGATTGCCGAGCTGCGAGCCGACAACCGGACGACTGGTCTGTCGAGCATGCCCGACAGACTTAGAGTGCGCGATGGTATTGCGTTGAGGTTTGGCAGGCGCGCCGGAACGCCCTCCGGCGCGGCGGAAGGTGGGTTTCGATGCTCTAGAAGCCGAGGAATTTAACTTCCGGTCTGAGCTCGATGCCATACGCCTCCCTCACCTTTCCGTGCACATGTCTGATAACCGCGGCAACGTCATCGGCCGAGGCAGTTCCGTTATTAACGATAAAATTAGCGTGTACGGGCGAAACTTCCGCACCGCCAACCGAAAAACCCTTTAATCCACAATCCTCAATCAACTTGCCCACGCTTGCGTCGGGCGGGTTGCGAAAGACCGATCCGCAGGATGCACGGCCCATGGGCTGCGTGCGCTTGCGGCGCGTCAGGTACCGCTCCATACGCTCGCGAATGTCTGCCTTGGGCGCGGGCTT
>CABTWP010000070.1 GCA_902488525.1 uncultured Collinsella sp. | reverse complement strand
CAAGCAGAAGACGGCATACGATGCAAGCCCCAATTTTCAAGAATTTTGAAAAGAGTTTTTCGAGACCATTTCGAACAAATCCCACCGGTTTCATAGGAGTAAACTTGCCCCACTGCAAATCCTCGAAAGGACCGTCATGAAAGAACTCTCCAACCGCACGGCAACGTTTACCGATTCGGTCATCCGCCGCATGACACGCATCTCCAATAAGTACGGCGCTGTCAATCTCTCGCAGGGCTTCCCCGACTTCGATCCCCCGGCGCAGCTGCTCGATAGCCTCAGCACCATAGCCAGCGACCCCAAGCCGCTCTATCACCAGTACTCCATCACCTGGGGCTCCCAGGCCATGCGCGAGGCGCTCGCCGCCAAACAGGAGCACTTTATGGGCATGCCGGTGAACCCCAACGAGAATATCGTAGTCACCTGCGGCTCCACCGAGGCCATGATGGCCGCCATGATGACGGTCACGAACCCCGGCGATAAGGTCGTCATCTTCTCGCCGTTCTACGAGAACTACGGCGCCGACACGATCCTTTCGGGTGCCGAGCCCATCTACGTGCCGCTCAACCCGCCCACATTCGACTTTGACCGCGAGACACTCGAGGCGGCCTTCCGCGACAACGACCCCAAGGCCATCGTCCTGTGCAACCCTTCCAACCCCTGCGGCAAGGTCTTTACGCGCGAGGAGCTCACCTTTATCGCCGACCTCTGCAAAAAGTACGACGCCTACTGCATTACCGACGAGGTATACGAGCACATCGTCTACGCGCCCCACGAGCACGTCTATATGGCCACGCTGCCCGGCATGTTCGAGCGAACCATCAGCTGCAGTTCGCTGTCTAAGACGTACTCCATCACCGGCTGGCGTCTTGGCTACACCATTGCCCCGGCCCAGATCACCGAGCGCATCAAGAAGGTCCACGACTTCCTCACCGTGGGTGCCGCCGCTCCCCTGCAGGAAGCTGTCGTCACCGCCCTCAACTTCGACGACAGCTATTACCAGGAGGTCCTCGACCTCTACACCGCCAAGCGCGACCTGTTCTGTCAGGGACTCGGCAGCATCGGCCTCACGCACAACGTGCCGCAGGGCGCCTACTACGTCATGATGGACATCTCTGAGTTTGGCTATGACAGCGACCTCGAATTCTGCGAGGACCTCGCATCCAAGGTGGGCGTGGGCGCCGTGCCCGGCTCGAGCTTCTTCCGCGAGCCCGTCAACCATCTGATTCGTTTCCACTTTGCCAAGCGGGATGAGACGCTTAACGCGGCACTGGAGAACCTCAAGTCGCTACGTGATAAAATCAAGCCGCGCGGGTAAGGACGGCCCGGCAACTAAAGCAACCAAAGAAGCCTCGCACCGCCCGCCACGTTGCGAGGCTTCTTTTTATAGCGCTTTCTTAAATGGTTTAGAGCTCTATACTTTAGTCATGGAGCAACTCGTCCCAGAGAGGAATATTATGGCAGAGCAGCAGCTTATCGGAGCGCTCGAGGCCGGCGGCACCAAGATGGTCTGCGCCACGGGCTATGCAGACGGCACGGTCCTGGAGCGTGAGCAGATCGCGACCACGACCCCGCAGGAGACCGTCGAGGCCGTCAACGCGTGGTTTGCCGACAAGGGCATCGCCGCGCTGGGCATCGGCGCCTTTGGCCCCACCGCAGTCAATCCCGCCTCACCCCAATACGGCAAGATCCTGGAGACGCCCAAGACGGCATGGCGCTACTTTGATCTGCTGGGCACTATCCAAAACGAGCTCAATATCCCCTGCGGCTACGACACCGACGTCAACGTTGCCTGCTTGGGCGAGGTCACCTTTGGTTGCGCCCAGGGCCTCACGGACGTGGTCTACCTGACCATCGGCACCGGTGTGGGCGCCGGCGTGCTCTCGGGCGGTAAGCTCGTACACGGCATGATGCATCCCGAGGCCGGCCACATCCTGGTCACGCGCAACCCGCGCGACACCATCGGCGAGCATAGCGCTTGCCCCTTCCATGACAACTGCCTCGAGGGCCTCATCGCCGGCCCCGGCGTTAAAAAGCGCTGGGATGGCAAGAGCGCCGGAGACATGGCCGATGACCCAGAGGCCATGGACCTGCTCGCAGGCTATCTAGCACAGGCGCTCATGACCTACACGCTGTGCTACGCGCCGCAAAAGATCATCATCGGCGGCGGTGTGGCCGACCACACCCCCATCGTGCCGCTCGCACGCAAAAAGTGTGCCGAGATGCTCAACGGCTATATCGTCACGCCCGAGGTCAACGACATCGATAACTACATCGTCAACAACAGCCTCGAGGGCAAGCAGGGCATTATGGGCTGCCTGGCCCTGGGCGCACAGGCGCTTCAGTAGCAGACGCACCCACAGGGCGTGGCGCGCCCGGCAAATCCGACCTACGGAACGACGCCACCACGCCTCATATAAGCCCTCAAATAAAAAAGGCCGCCTAGGACCAAACAATACGTCCTAGGCGGCCTTTTTAGCGCACATCAGCGACCGTAAGAGATATCGGAGCACAACGCCCGTTGCCGCTCCACAGCAGTCGATCATCACATCGGTGATCATGCCAGCGCGTCCCGGCACAAAGAGCTGAATCGTCTCGTCGATCGAGGGAATCAGCAGCAGGAACACCGCCGTGGGCAGCAGCACGTCAAAGGTGCGCCGGCCCTCAAAATCAAAGGCGTGCGTTGCCAAGATGCCGAGCACCATATACTCGGTAAAATGCGCGCACTTGCGAACAACAAAGTTGGTCACCCATTCATATGGAAGTCCCACGCTGTGCAGGAAACCGCGGATAGCTTCCATGACCGTTAGGCTCAGCGAGCCCGACCCCGAGCCGGGAACCAGCGAATTGCCCCAGATCAAGAGCGCCATCAGGCAGGTTACAACCGCCCATTTTCGATTGATCTTAACCATGCAGAAGTTATGCCTCCGCGCGGAGCGGCGCGAAGCTGGCGGTACCGCCCTCGATAACGCTCAGATAGGCACGGCCCGTACGCTTGGCGGTTGAGGACTGCAGGCGCTCGATCTCTTCCTCGAGGATCTGATTGACGCGCTCGTGACGACGGTTTTCCATAATGCCGGCGGCAATAGCCTCGGCCCGCTCGATGCTCTCGCGCGAGATACGGGCAGTATCCTCGGGGAACACAGCGCTGTGACGGCCGACATAGGCGGGGGCAGCAGGCTGAGGGGCAGCGACGGGAGCGGGGGCTGCAACAGGAGCAGGCTCGTCAATCTCATCCAGAATCGCGGTGGCGGCGGCCCACATGTCCTCGTGGCCCGAGTAATCGGCCATGGGAACATCAACCTCGAGCGAGGCATCCGGAAGGTCGCCGGTGTCGATGCGATCTTGGGCATCAATCGATGCGGTGATGGCTGCAGGCTCATCGAGGTCATCGAGATCGATATCCGCGGCACCGGAGATGATAGGCATGCTGGCGAGGTTTACATTGTACGGCGCAGCCTCAGCCGCCTGCTGCTGGGCAGGAGCGCCCCACAGCGAGCTTTCGGCGGCACGGCGGGCGGCAACGGCCTCCTCGTCCGCGGCCATGGCTTCATCAACGTACGAATTGTCGGCAGAAGCGTTCGCGTCCGCCGAGGTAGCGCTGTAGGCGTTATTGACTGCCGCGTTGGCGACGAGTGCCACGAAAGCCGCCGTGCTGCCCGCAGGGGCGGCCTGGGAGCCAGACACGGCGCGTGCCGCGGCGGCGATGTCGTCGCGATTGAAGGAGCCGGTCTGCCCGCCATTGGTGAGCTCGTCGATGGCGACTTGATAGACGTCGCGCGAGTGTGCAGGGTCGCAGCTCACTGGCGAATCGTCGTCGAGCATACTGTCGATCATGGACCAAGCCTCGTCCTCGTCCATAGCATCTGCGGCTCGAGCGATGGTAGGGACACCATCATCGGCATGACGGCGCTGGAACGCACCAGTCAGGCCGGAAAGGAATGCCGAGGTAGACTGCTCCGCCTGAGCCTGAGAAGCAGAAGCCGCAGCGTAAGGAGTCGCATCCTGCTGCTGAGCTGGAATCGAGGCGGTCTTGAACTCGCTTTGATGCTGATTGAGATTGGCGGCACCGCCCATGGCATCGGGCTGGAACAGACGCTCTTCACGCTGCGCACGATACTCGGAGATACCCAGCGAGGCGGCATAGATGCCCACGCCCGCCACCGCGCCCACGGCGAAGGGAACCGCACCCGCCGCGACCGTCTCGTTCACCGACGAAAACGGCAGCGTCGCGGCATACATAACCACGGGAGCGGCAAGGCCGATCCCGCACGAAAGTCCGGCAAGGACTGCTCGTTGTGTTGCATCAGAAGAAGCCATGAGCTCTCCCCATCTTCCAGCACCCAAATCGCATCATTCAGTTGGCTGCGCGAGAGAAGATGAAGCGGGGCTATGCCCCAAAGCAACGGTATATGGTTCGATTCATCTGCGTTTTCCGTCGCGAAGCTTAAAAGCTATTATGCGAAACCGCCCTGTCGATTGCAAGCGACGATGTCGGATTGAAACGGGAAACCTGCTGCTTGCCAGTCTTATGGTCAAAAAAGCGCGGAGCGGCGATATAGAAAAGGGCCGAGGCTCAAAGCCCCGACCCTTTATTGCATTGATGACTATCGCTGCGTGTAGATGACAACCTAGAACGTCTGCTCGTAGTCGCTGTGTTTTTTGGCCGAACGCACCAGGAACTCCTGGTTGGTGTTGGTGCCCTTAAGACCCTTGATAAACGATGCGGCCGCGCGCTCGGTGTTGTTCATGCCGGCAAGAATGCGACGCAAGCCAAAGACAAACGGACGCATCTGCTCGTCAACCAACAGGTCCTCGTTACGCGTACCGGAGGCAACGGGGTCGATAGCCGGGAAGATGCGGCGGTCGGCCAGGTCGCGGTCGAGCTTGAGCTCCATGTTGCCGGTGCCCTTGAACTCCTCAAAGATGACCTCGTCCATCTTGGAACCGGTGTCGATGAGGGCAGAGGCCAGGATGGTGAGCGAGCCGCCGTTCTCGATATTGCGGGCTGCGCCCAGGAAGCGCTTGGGCGGATACAGTGCCGCCGAATCGACGCCGCCCGAAAGGATGCGGCCTGAGGCGGGCGCCGCCAAGTTGTAGGCGCGGGCAAGACGCGTGATGGAGTCGAGCACCACCACAACATCGCCGCCCAGCTCCACGATGCGTTTTGCGCGCTCGATGACGAGCTCTGCCACGCGAGTGTGGTTGTCGGCGGGCATATCGAAGGTCGACGCCACAACCTCGCCCTTGATGGAACGCTGCATATCGGTGACCTCTTCGGGGCGCTCGTCGACGAGCAGGCAGATGAGGTGCACCTCGGGGTTGTTAATCGAGATAGACTGGCAGATCTTCTTGAGGATCGTGGTCTTGCCGGCCTTGGGCGGGGACACGATCAGGCCACGCTGACCCTTGCCGATCGGCGACACGATGTCGATGGCGCGACCGGTAATGGAGTCCTTGCCGTGCTCCATGCGCAGCGGCTCGTTGGGATAGACCGGGGTGAGGTCGCCGAACTTAGGACGGTTGCGAATCTGCTCGGGGTCCAGACCGTTGACGGTCGTGATTTTGGCGAGGCCGGCGCGCTTGTCGCCGCCGCGCGAAGGACGCAGCGAGCCCTCGATGACGTCGCCCGTGCGCAGACGCGCGGAGCGGATGAGGTAGGCGGGCACGAAGGCGTCGTCGTTGGACTTCATGTAGCCATGGGCGTGGATGATGCCGGAGCTGTCCGGGCGAATCTGCAGAATGCCCTTGATGTCGCGGAAGCCCTCGGCCTTCGCGGCAGTGGTGTAGATCTCCTCGACGAGCTCGGCCTTCTTCTTGCCGGTCGTCTCGATCTCGAACTCCTTGGCCTTCTCGCGCAGCTCGGCGACCTTCATGGCCGCGAGTACCTCGCGCGAAAGCGTGGGCTCGGTGGGGGCGGCGTTGCGCTCCTTGTTGCGCTGTTTGCGATCGCGCTGGCGGTTGCGACGGTCGTTGTTGCGCTCGTCCTTGCGGTCGTTGCGCTCGTCGTTACGCTTGTGCTGGCGACGGTTGGGGCGAGCGCCGTCTTCGGCCTCGGCGGGCGCGGCACCATCAGTTGCGGCGGCGTCGGCATTGGCCGCAGCGGCGTCATTGGCCTCGGCGCCGGAATCGACCTGCGCTTCGACATCAGCCCGCTGCTCGGACGCCTTGGCCTTAGCGGACTTCTTACGACCACGCTTGGGCTTTTCGGACGCAGGCTGTTCGACGTCCTGGGGCTCAGCGGCATCAATCGATGCATCGGCGGTCGTCTCGGCGGAATCCTCGGACGCACCCTTCTTGGCAGCCTTGGCCTTGGACGTGCGCTTAGCAGCAGTACGATGGCTGCGACCAGGACGGACGTCGGCGGGCTCGACATCGGCGGGAGCGGCCTCGGAAGTCGTAGCATCCTGGACGGGCGCGTCGGCGGCGGTTGCAGACTCGGCGGTCGCCGCAGCATCCCGAGCGGCTGCAGCTGCGGCTGCGGCCTTCTCTGCCTCGACGAAGGCCTTGGACTTGCGACCGCGACGGTGCGGGCGCAAAGCCGGATCGACAACGGGAACTTCGCTGGCCTCGACAGGCGCAGCGGGCTCAACAGGCGATGTGCCCTCCCCTGCCGCGGAACGGACCGAAGCCTCAGTGAGCTCGGGGGTTACCTGATCGGCAACCTGCTCGGCCTTAGCAGCCGTGCGACGGCGTGTGCGCGGTACCGGCTTCTCGGTCGGCTGGTCGGCGACAGGGGTCTCGGTGGCGGCAGGCGTCTCGGGCACAGACGGAGCTGCAAGCTCGGTCAGAGCCGCGGCCTCGCGCTCGGCAGCACGACGGCGGGCGCGCACCACCTGAGCCTCGCTAATCTGCGCCAACGCACGTGCCTGCGCGACCTCATCGGAAATCGGCGCCGAGGAGTCAGCTGCAACGGTGCGCTTGACGCGCGTCGTGCGCGTGGTACGGCGCTTGGGCTTGGTGACCTCCTCGCCGTCAGCAGCAGGCTTGGCCGTGCGGCGCGTACGCTTGGGCTTTGCCGGAGCAGCCTCCTCACCAGTTGCAGGCACGGCCTTCTCAGCCGCTGCAGGCGTAGGCGTCGAAGCAGCCTTAGGCGTCTCAGGAGCCGAGGCTTGCGCGGGCGCCGCGACCTGGTCCGACGCAACCGGTGCAGCGGGAGCGGTCTGCGTCGTCGTTATTTCGTTTTCTTGCTGTTGATCAGACACAGTGTTTGCTCAACTTTCTTTTCAAGCCCTGTGATCACATGCTCCCTGCATAAACCTTCAGGGCGGCTAAACAGTCTAGCTCCGTCAAATACCGACGGACATCATTGATCTGTATCGAGATATTTGCGTCATATACGCAGCGTTAGTGTAACACAACCGCCGCCACCTGCAACTTAGTCATTGGGGACGTTCTTAAACGACT
>CABTWP010000069.1 GCA_902488525.1 uncultured Collinsella sp. | reverse complement strand
TTGCGGTGGAATAGTTCCTGGATGGGCTGGTTGATGCCCCAGATAGGAACTATTTCACCGCAAGTTATTGAAGGGCTTGGATGCCGGGACTCTTACAGATGGCGCTCGAGGAAGCGGAAGGCCAGGCGGATCCAGGGACGGACGGAAACCTGCTTGTCCTCGTTGTCGACCGCGGTGTTGGCGTTGCCGAGCGAAAGGCCATGACCACCCTGGTCGAAGACGTGCATCTCGCATGCAACGCCCTCCTCGGCCATGCGCTGCGCAAACGGGTAGACCTGCGCGATCGGCGCCGTCTTGTCGTCGGACACGCCCCACACAAAGGTCGGTGGCATCTGACGCGAAACATGCGTGGTGGGGCAGATGTCGGCCAAATGCTCGTCAGTTGCCTCGCCACCCGTCACCATCGACAGGTAGTCGTTGAGCAAATCGCGCCCCGTCTTGCCGCCCGTCTTGGGCACACGCAAGTCAATGCGCGGATCGCGCGTCTGCATGTCGCGCACATAGGCAAAGTCGAGCAATGGATAGCCCAGCACCACGGCATCGGGACGAATGTCGTCCGGACGCGCCCCGGCAAGTGCCGCAAAGGGGCCGGTCTTCCACTGTGTTGCCAGCGAGGCGCAAATCATGCCGCCAGCAGAAAAGCCCACGACGCACACGCGCTTAGGATCGACATGCCACTCGTCGGCGTTGGCGCGCACCGTGGCGACCATCTTGGCAAGATCTGCCTGGGGGTGCGGAAAGCTCACGTCACCCGTAGAACTCGTGACATAGTTGAGCACGAAGGCCTGGTAACCGTGATCCAAAAACGCAAACGCCACAGGATCCTGCTCATGCGGAGCGATATGCGTAAACGCACCTCCGCCACAGATAATCACCGCGGGGCGGCGGCCATTCGGTTTATCGGGCAACGGCTCGGCACCCAAATACGTAAACGTCGCCGGATAATCCTCGGTCGACTCCTCGCCCCACAGCGCATGGTTCTCGACAATCATATGTGCTCCCTTCGCGCAAATTATGCGCCCTTGTTTTTCGCCTTCAAGCGTACCCCACTTGAACCCGTGGCGCAGAAACACTCCGGCAATAAGTTTCCCTTCAACTGATATATCACATAATCCCAGTTCAGAGGTATCGTTGAGCAGCGTAGAATAGGGGCGTTGACCAAGCCGCGAAACACATGTGAAACGTTTCCGGCAAACCAAACGCGCGATATGCGCCTATTTAAGTTGGAGGCAACTATGGGTCTGCTCGATTCGCTTAAGTCCACCTTCACCTCGACCGGCGAGGCGTCCGTTCCGCCCGCAGCAAGCTTCGCTACCCGCGAAGGCGTCATCTATGCCCCCGTCAACGGCGTGCTCGTCAACCTGAACGAGGTTCCCGACGAGACGATCGCCTCGGGCATGCTTGGCCAGGGCTATGGCATCGAGCCCATTACCGGCACCATCTATGCGCCCGCCAACGGCCGCATCGGTGCCACCACTGTCACCAACCACTCCATCGGCATGATCACCGAGGACGGCCTGCGCGTGTTCATCCATGTTGGCCTGGGCACCGTGGAAATGAACGGCAAGGGTTTTGCCCGCTTTGTCGAGATGGGCGATGTGGTCAAGGCAGGCCAGCCGCTCATCAGCTTCGACCGCGAGGCCATTAAGGCCGCTGGTCACGAGGACATCGTGACCGTCATCGTCTCCGAGCTCGATCGTCTTAAGAGCATCGACCATGTCGGCGAGTCTGGAACGCTTATCGGCGGCAACCCGCTCGTCAAGCTTGGCGACCCGCTGCTGGTTGCCAAGACCAAGTAGCCAGGCCCCACGCCACACAGCCAAAAGGCACCTCGTCAAGCGCCCGCGACCATTTGGCCGCGGGCGCTTTTCGTTTGAAAAACCATCCCGCCAATGCTTTATCTGTATAGCTCAAATGAGCCGAGCTGCTAGAATATCGAACTGTATGGATAACTATCATTCAACCGTTATGGGAGGATACGTGAACCGCACCAAAATCGCGCAGCTCTATGCCGATGCCGAGTCGCTCGGCGGCCAGACCGTCACCGTCGCCGGCTGGGTCAAGTCCGTCCGCGACATGAAGAACTTTGGCTTTGTTACGCTCAACGACGGCAGCTGCTTCCGCGACCTGCAGGTCGTCATGAACCGCGAGGCACTCGACAACTACGACGAGATCGCACATCAAAACGTCTCGGCCGCACTCATTTGCACCGGCACCGTCAAACTGACCCCCGATGCACCCCAGCCTTTCGAGCTTTCTGCCACCTCCATCGAGGTCGAGGGCACGAGCGCCCCGGATTACCCGCTGCAGAAGAAGCGCGCAACCGTCGAGTTCCTGCGCACCCAGCAGCACCTGCGTCCGCGCACCAACCTGTTCCGCGCCGTGTTCCGCATCCGCTCTGTCGCGGCTGCCGCCATCCACCGCTTCTTCCAGGAGCAGGGCTTTGTCTACGTCAACACCCCCATCATCACCACGAGTGACTGCGAGGGCGCCGGCGAGATGTTCCGCGTGACCACGCTCGACCCCAAAAATCCGCCCCTCACCGAGTCCGGCGAGGTCGACTGGAGCCAGGACTTCTTTGGCAAGCATGCAAGCCTCACCGTGTCCGGCCAGCTCAATGCCGAGAACTTTGCCATGGCCTTTGGCGACGTGTACACCTTTGGCCCCACTTTCCGTGCCGAGAACTCCAACACCACGCGCCACGCCGCCGAGTTTTGGATGATCGAACCCGAGATGGCCTTTGCCGACCTTAACGACTACATGGATAACGCCGAGGCCATGCTCAAGTATGTCCTCAAGGACGTCATGGCAACCTGCCCCGACGAGCTCAATATGCTCAACAAGTTTGTGGACAAGGGTCTGCTCGAGCGCCTGGACCATGTCGCCAACTCCGACTTTGCCCGCGTTACCTACACCGAGGCCGTCGAGATCCTGGAGCAGGCAGTCGCCGACGGCCACAAGTTCGACTACCCCGTGAGCTGGGGCATCGACCTGCAAACCGAGCACGAACGCTTCCTGACCGAGGAGCACTTTAAGCGCCCGACCTTCGTGACCGACTACCCGGCTGAGATCAAGGCATTCTACATGCGCATGAACGAGGACGGCAAGACCGTCGCCGCCGCCGACTGCCTGGTTCCCGGTATCGGCGAGATTATCGGCGGCTCCCAGCGCGAGGAGCGCCTGGATCTGCTCGAGGCCCGCATCAAGGACCTGGGCATGAATCCCGAGCAGTACAAGTACTACCTTGACCTGCGCCGCTACGGTTCCTGCAAGCACGCCGGCTACGGTCTGGGCTTCGAGCGCTTGGTCATGTATCTGACCGGCGTGGGCAACATCCGCGACGTCCTGCCGCACCCGCGCACCGTGGGCAACGCCGACTTCTAATCGTCGGACGCTAGCTCGCGTCGCCACACGCCAACGCTCATCGCACAAGCGTCTCTCGACATCGGTCGAGAGACGCTTTTTTTTCAACAGCATCCGTCAAGCTTTTGGCAAGTTTTTGGTCAGTTGAGTAGGGCTGTTGAAAACTCAACCCGCCGTTTGCCGACGACTACCGACCGCCCAGAGCGCCCTGCGCCCCTGGGAAAGCCCCGCGTCCTAGGCTCCATACCGTCGCCACCCAAAACGGAAAGGACGTGGGCACGATGACCGAAGCCGCTGTTGAAACCTACGACACCACGACGAGAGGCGCCGCCTCGATGGCAGCCTATCGCGCCGTTCGCATCCTGCAGCTCTTGAGCGAAAACACCGGCGAAGACAAGGCCATACTTTCCGATGAGCTGATCCGGCGCCTCTCCCATCCCGACGACCCCGCCCGCATGCCCATCTCGGCGGCGCGGCGCAGCATCTACACCGCCATCTCCGCGCTTCGCCATGCCGGATACGAAATTGAGTACAAACGCGGCGTGGGCTACAAACTTCTTACCCGCCCGCTCACCGATGAAGAGATCATCCGGCTCCACGGTATGGTCATGCGCAACCGCTCCACGCCTATCGCTATCCGCAAGAGCATGGCGCAGCACTTAGTTGCCATGGCGAGTGCCGACGTTCGCGGCTACCTCGATACACCCGAACCCGTTCCGAGCGCAGGCAGCAAGGCTACCAAGGCAACACGCACGCCCATCAAGCGCATCGACACGTGCGAGCTCGTCGAGCAGGCCATCGACCATGGAACCACGGTGAGTTTTGATATTTCGAGCGTCACGGCACGTGGCGAAACCGAAGTAGCACGGATGACACTCCGCCCCTTTGCCATCAGGCAGCGCGATGGCATCTCGTATTTGCTGGGAACGGTCTATGACGCCCGAGGTGCCGATGACACGCTGCGCACCGTAGAGATTGGCCGCATGAGAAACGTCACCACACGTCTCCTCGACGGCAAGAAGCTCTTCGCCGCCCTCGACGAGGAGGACGACGCCTCCTCCGCCGCATAAGACCCTCCGCCGCCCATTCGACTACCCGTACCGCCCATCCGATTCTGTATTAAAAAACCCGCCAGGCTGTTGTAAAAATGGACATCAGCGCTACTATAGTTCCACTTGCACTTTGTCCCAGTGCAGTGTTTCCAGCCATTTTTATACTGGGGGTAATGATATGAAGGACATCACCATCAGTCGCAGGAGCCTTCTGGTCTCCGCCGGCCTGCTCGCGCTCGCCCCGCTCGCCGGATGCGGCGGCAACTCTGGTTCCGGCTCTGCTGCCGCCGGTTCCGACTACACCATCGGCGTTCTGCAACTCACCGAGCATTCCGCACTCGATGCCGCCAACGACGGCTTTGTCAAGGCCATCAAGGAGAGCGGCCTTAAGGTCAAGATCGACCAGAAGAACGCCCAGAACGACCAGTCCACGTGTAAGTCCATTGCCGACAAGTTTGTGGGCGACAACGTCAACCTGATTTATGCCATCGCCACGCCCGCCGCGCAGGCTGCCGCCGGCGCCACGGCCGATATCCCCATCGTGGGCTGCGCCATCACCGACTACGCCGCCTCCGGCCTGGTCCAGGACAACGACAAGCCCGGCACCAACGTCACGGGCGCTTCCGACCTCACCCCGGTCGCCGAGCAGCTCGAGATGATGCAGAAGGTCCTGCCCGACGTTAAAAAGGTCGGCCTGCTCTACTGCACCGCCGAGTCCAACTCCGACGTCCAGATCAAGGCCGCCAAGAAGGAGCTCGACAAACTGGGCCTGGACTACACCGATTACACCGTCTCGAGCTCCAACGAGATCCAGTCCGTCGTCGAATCTGCCGTGGGCAAGGTCGACGCGCTGTACTCCCCCACCGATAACACCATCGCCGCGGGCGCTTCGCAGGTCGGTCAGATCTGCAAGGAGAATAAGCTCCCCTTCGTGACCGGCGAGGAGGGCATGTGCATGGCCGGCGGCCTGTTCACCCTCTCCATCAACTACGAGGACCTGGGCTACGCCGCGGGCGAGATGGCCGTTAAGATTCTGAAGGGCGAGGCCAAGCCCGAGGATATGCCGATCAAGCACCTCTCGAGCAAGGACCTGGTCGTCGTCAAGAACGACGAGATGGCCGAGGCTCTGGGCATCGATCTTTCCGCTCTGGACGCGTAATGCCATACGCGGCATGCGCCTAAAGCCCGTGCTCGCGCTTTAGCCGCGTTATTCAATATCTGAGCCACAGGGGCGAACGCCAAAGACCGGCGTTCGCCCTGCTTGTTACGGATGAGACAAAGCATCCGGCCGCAGCTCTTTCATGCATTGTTACCGCTATCATGGTGACTCACGTGTCCACCCTATCCTAGGAGGTATGAAGCATGCTTATTGCATTGCAGGGCGCCGTTTCGCAGGGCGTCCTCTGGGGCATTATGGTGCTTGGCGTGTTTATCACGTTCCGCTTGCTCGACATCCCCGATATGACCTGCGACGGCAGCTTTGCCCTCGGCGGCTGCGTCTGTGCCGTGCTCATCGTCAATAACAACGTCGACCCATTGCTCGCTGTTTTGGCCGGCATGTGCGCCGGCGCCATCGCGGGCGCCGTCACGGGCATTTTGACCACCGTCTTTGAGATTCCCGCGATCCTCGCCGGAATCCTCACCCAGATCAGCCTGTGGTCCATCAACCTGCGCATCATGGGCAAATCCAACACGCCCATCCTTGCCAAGGGCACCATCTTCTCGTCTGTCAGCAACATGACGGGCCTGCCACAGTCCACCGTCGCCATCATCCTGGGCATCTTGCTCGCTGTGGCCATCGTTGCCATCCTGTATTGGTTCTTTGGCACCGAGATCGGCTCGGCGCTGCGTGCCACCGGCAACAACGAGTACATGATCCGCGCCCTGGGCGTTAACACCAACACCACCAAGATGATCGCCCTCATGCTCTCCAACGCCCTCATCGGCCTCTCTGGCGCGCTTATCTGCCAGAGCCAAAAGTATGCCGACATTGGTATGGGCACCGGCGCCATCGTCATCGGCCTTGCCGCCATCGTCATCGGCGAGGTGCTCGGCCGCCTGCTGCCCGGCGGACTCACGCAGTTCTCCGTCCGTCTGGCCTCCGCCGTCTTTGGCTCCGTGGTCTACTTCCTTATCCGCGCCATCGTGCTGCAGCTGGGCATGGACGCCAACGACATGAAGCTGCTCTCCGCCGTGATCGTCGCCGTTGCCCTGTGCGTACCTGTGGTTTGGGAGCGTTACAAGCTCCGCAGCTCCTACACGAGGGGAGATGAGGCAGATGCTTAAGCTCTCGCACGTCAAAAAGACCTTTAACAAGGGCACCGTCACCGAGAAGCGCGCTCTTACCGGCGTCGACCTCACCCTTAACGACGGCGACTTTGTAACCGTGATTGGCGGCAACGGCGCCGGCAAGTCCACGCTGCTCAACATGATCGCCGGCGTGTATCCGCTCGATTCGGGTGTCATCGAGCTCGACGGCACCGATATCTCGCGTCTGAGCGAGTCGCAGCGCGCCAAGTACCTGGGCCGCGTGTTCCAGGACCCCATGCGCGGTACCGCAGCCGACATGCAGATCGCCGAGAACCTGGCCCTCGCCAAGCGCCGTGGCCAGCGTCGCGGCCTTTCATGGGGCGTTACCAAGGCCGAGAAAGACGAGTATGTTGAGCTGCTCAGGCGCTTGGACCTCGGTCTGGACACGCGCCTCAACGCCAAGGTCGGCCTGCTCTCGGGCGGCCAGCGCCAGGCACTCACCCTGCTGATGGCCACGCTCACCAAGCCGCGCCTGCTGCTGCTCGACGAGCACACGGCGGCCCTCGACCCCAAGACGGCATCGAAGGTGCTCAACCTGACCGAGGAAATCGTCGACGAGAACCACCTGACCACGCTCATGGTCACACACAACATGAACGACGCCATCCGTCTGGGCAACCGTCTGATCATGATGCACGAAGGCCACGTGATCTACGACGTGGCGGGCGATGAGAAGAAGTCGCTCACCGTCGCCGACCTGCTGCAGAAGTTCGAGGAGGTCTCGGGCGGCGAGCTCGCCAACGACCGCATGCTGCTGAGCTAAAACCTGCCAAAAAGGGACAGGTTTATTTTGGCAGGTTTTATCTG
>CABTWP010000068.1 GCA_902488525.1 uncultured Collinsella sp. | reverse complement strand
TCCCAGATAAAACCTGCCAAAATAAACCAGTCCCTTTTTGGCAGGTCGGTCGGGTCGTAGTTATTACGTGGCGGTCGAGGTCGACCGTATAGGCCGCGCCTTGTTTGGCTAAAGTACAATCATCTGTGTTTAACTCGCCCGCAGCTGCACGGCGTGGGCGATGGCCAAAAAGGAAAACCACATGGGATTCATGTCAAAGCTGCTGTCCTTTGGATCCGATAAGGACCTTAAGCGCTACTACAAGATCGTCGACCAGATCAACGGTCTTGAGCCCCAGTTTGAGAAGATGACCGAGGAGGAGCTCCGCGGCCAGACCGATAAGTTCCGCGAGCGTTACGCCAACGGCGAGTCGCTCGACGACATGCTCCCCGAGGCCTTTGCCACCGTGCGTGAGGCTTCCAAGCGCACCATGGGTATGCGCCACTTTGACGTGCAGCTCATTGGCGCCATGGCACTGCACGAGGGCCACATCGCCGAGATGAAGACTGGCGAAGGTAAGACCCTCGTCTCCACGTTGGCCGGCTATCTCAACGCTATTGCTGGCAAGGGCGTGCACGTCGTTACTGTCAATGATTACCTTGCCAAGCGTGACTCCGAGTGGATGGGCCGCATCTATAAGTACCTGGGTATGACCGTCGGTCTGCTCCAGAACAACATGCCGCTCGAGCTCAAGCGCCCGGCCTACCAGGCAGACGTCACCTACGGCACCAACTCCGAGTTCGGCTTTGATTACCTGCGCGACAACATGGTTACCCGTCCCGAGCAGCGCGTGCAGCGCGGCCACAACTACGCCATCGTCGACGAGGTTGACTCCATCCTGATCGATGAGGCCCGCACCCCGCTGATCATCTCGGGCGCTGGCACCAAGTCCGCCAGTACCTACAAGGACTTCGCGCGTGCCGTGCGTGGCCTTGAGCGCGGCGAGGACGTGTCGCACGACATGCTCACCGCCACCGAGGACGTTGAACCCACGGGCGACTACGTCATGGACGAGGCCAAGCACACCATTGCCGCCACCGAGCGCGGCCTTAAGAAAATCGAGCGCCGCCTGGGTATCGATGACATCTACGCCGACCTTTCGGGTCAGCTGGTCAACCACCTGCAACAGGCGCTGAAGGCCCAGTACATGTTCCACCGCGACAAGCAGTATGTGGTCACCAACGGCGAGGTCAAGATCGTCGACGAGTTCACCGGCCGCATTATGGAAGGTCGCCGCTATTCTGAGGGCCTGCACCAGGCCATCGAGGCCAAAGAGGGCGTGCTCGTACGCGAGGAGAACCAGACCCTGGCCACCATCACCCTGCAGAACTACTTCCGTCTGTATGACAAGCTCTCCGGCATGACCGGCACGGCACTTACCGAGGATGCCGAGTTCCGCGAGATCTACAAGCTGCCCGTCGAGGTCATCCCCTCCAACAAGCCTGTGCAGCGCGTGGACCACGAGGACCTGGTGTACCGCACCATCCAGGCCAAGTACAATGCCGTCGCCGACGATGTCGAGCAGCGTCATGCCAAGGGCCAGCCGGTCCTGGTGGGCACCGTATCCATCGAGAGCTCCGAGAAGCTGTCCGCCGCCCTTACCAAGCGCGGCATCGCACACGAGGTCCTCAACGCCAAACACCATGAACGCGAGGCCCACATCGTTGCCCAGGCCGGACGCTACGGCGCCGTGACCATCGCCACCAACATGGCCGGTCGTGGTACCGACATCTTGCTGGGCGGCAACCCCGACGAGCTGGTGCGCGAGCGCCTGGAGTACGAGGGCCTGACCATGGAGGACGTGACGCCCGAGCAGCTCGAGCAGTTTAACGCCGAGGCCAAGGAGACCTGCAAGGCCGAGCGTGAGCGCGTGCTTGCCGCCGGCGGCCTGACCGTTATCGGCACCGAGCGCCACGAGTCCCGTCGTATCGACAACCAGCTGCGCGGCCGCTCCGGCCGTCAAGGCGATCCGGGCGAGACCCAGTTCTACCTGTCGCTCGAGGACGACCTCATGCGCTTGTTCGGCGGCGACAAGATGGACCGCGTCTCCAAGATGATGGTCACGGCCGACATGGGCGACGACATGCCCATCCAGCACAAGATCATCTCCAAGGCCGTCGAGAGCGCCCAGCACAAGGTCGAGAGCATCAACTTCTCCATGCGTAAGAGCGTCCTTGAGTACGACGACGTCATGAACAAGCAGCGCCAGGTCATCTACGCCGAGCGCAATAAGATTCTGGACGGCAAGGACCTGACCGACCACATCACCGAGGTCATGCACGACACCGTGTACCGCTGCGTGCAGGAGTTCTGCACCAAGGACAGTCACGATGGCGAGCGCGACCTGGAGGGCCTGCGCAAGTGGGTTGTGGAGCTCACCGGCCACATCGATACGCCGAAGTTCCCCGACGAGGATTATGAGGCCCTGGCTACCGATGTCCTGGCTTACGTAGAGAAGTGCTACAACATGAAGGCCGAGCGCTTGGGCGAGGACCTGATGCGCGAGCTCAACACCCAGGTCATGCTGCGCGTCATCGATACCCGCTGGATGAACTACCTGCAGGAGATGGACTACCTCAAGACCGGCATCGGCCTGCGCGGCTTTGGCCAGCGCGACCCGCTGGTCGAGTACAAGACCGAGGCCTACGGCGCGTTCCAGATGCTCGTCGACACCATGTACGAGGATTACCTGCGCACGGTTCTGCGCATCGAGATCAAGGCTGCCCCGCGTGCCGTGGAGCACAAGGAGGAGCCCGCGCTCGAGGGCGCGCGCTTCTCCGGTCCTGCCGAGGTCGATGGTGACAACGGCGACTCGGTGCTGCGCAAGCAGGCACAGGTGCAGGCCCGCACGGCTGTCCAGGGTGGTCCGGCTGCCGTCAACAACGGTGGCAAGGTGACCACCTATCGCAAGTCCGAGAGCGACGATCCGTACGTCAACGTGGGCCGCAACGACCCGTGCCCCTGCGGTAGCGGCAAGAAGTTTAAGTACTGCCACGGCAGGAATCGTTAATGGCTGAGGCTTTAGAGGTAACGCCCGCCGAGCTGGACGCGTTTGCGGACCGGCTCGGTGAGGTCGAGTCGTATCTCCACTTGGACGAGAAGCGTACCCGCGTGACCGAGCTCGAGGCCAAAAGTGTTGCCCCTGGCTTTTGGGATGACGCCGACGCCGCTCGTGCCACCATGGAGGAGATCGCTCGCACCAAGGAAGATATCGCTGCCGTGGACACCGCGCGCGGCGAGCTTTCCGATGCCCGCGCCGCGCTGGAGCTTGCCGAAGAGATGGGGGATGACCCCGACGCCGCCGCATTGCGCGAGGAGGCTGCCGCTACGGCAGAACGCCTGGCCCGCGCTATCGACGAGCTTGAGCTTTCGAGCTGGTTTACCGGTGAGTTCGATCACGGCGATGCTATTGTGACTATCAAGCCCGGACAGGGTGGTCTGGAGGCCCAGGACTGGACCTTCATGCTCTTTAAGATGTACATGAAGTACTGCCAGCGTCGCGGCTGGAAGGTCACCATCAACGACTGTCCCGCAGCCGAGGTCATCGGCATCGACCGCGCGACCTTTACCGTCGAGGGCAAGGACGCATTTGGCATGCTGCGCGCCGAGGCCGGTGTGCACCGCTTGGTGCGCATTAGCCCCACCGACGACAAGAAGCGCCGCCAGACCACGTTTGCCGGCGTCGAGGTCATCCCCGTGCTGCCTGACGATATCGACATCGAGATCAGTCCCGACGATATCCGCGTGGACGTGTATCACGCGAGCGGCCCGGGCGGCCAGGGCGTCAACACCACCGACTCCGCCGTACGCGTGACGCATTTTCCCAGCGGCATCGTTGTCACTTGCCAAAACGAGCGCAGCCAGATTCAAAACAAGGCCGCGTGCATGCAGATTCTCAAGGCCCGTCTGTACGAGATCGAGCTCGAGAAGCGTGCCGAGGCGCTCGACGAGATCCGCGGGCCGAAGACTACGATCGGGTTTGGCAACCAGATTCGCAGCTACGTGCTCTACCCGTACCAGATGGTCAAGGACCTGCGTACGGGCGTGGAGACCAGCAACGTCGAGGCCGTTCTTGACGATGGCGATCTGGATCCGTTTGTAATTGGCTATCACCGTTGGGCTACCGGCAACGCCGATGCGGAAGGCTCGGACGCCTAGGCACATGGTTGGCTCCGGGTCGATGCAAACACTTCGCAGGGGTGGTATTTGCTCGGTGAATCGGTAGAATCGAATACAGTAAGAAGTTCAAGGCGCACTCGTTTGGGTGCGCTTTTTTGAGGGAGGCAGCATGGCATATCGTCTGGACATCAAGCGCATTCTTTCGCTGAACTTCTTTCACGATCTGCCCAAGATTATGCTGGGCTGCGCTCTGGCCGCTATCGCGACGGATCTATTTTTGATTCCCAACGGTCTTGCTGCCGGCGGCGTTACGGGTCTCGCCACGATTATCCAGGCGGTCGGCGCCTCGCATGGCATCTCGCTGCCTGTCGGTATTCAAACCATCGTGATGAATGCCTTGCTGCTGCTGGTCGTTATGCGCGAGGGTGGCATGTTCTACGTGGTCCAGACGGCGACGGGCTTTGTGCTGCTGGGCTTCTTCACCGACCTGTTTGCTCCGTTTGTGGCGCCGCTGGCACATGCCGACCTGATGCTGCCCGCTATGTGGGGCGGCATTATCACGGGCATCGGCTACGGCATGGTGCTGCGCGCCGGTGCCAACACTGGTGGCTCAGACACCATCGGTCAGATTATCTCGCGCAACACATCGCTGCCGGTTGGCTCGACCGTCATGGCGATCGATGTTGCCGTGTGCGCGCTGTCGGCCCCGGTCTTCTCGGTCGAAAACGCGCTGTATGCGGGCCTTTCGATGGTCATTAGCGGCTACGTGATTGATGCCGTGGTCGACGGCGGCAACAGACGCCGTATGGTACTCATCATCTCGGACAAGTTTCCCGATATTGCGGCCGACATCATGTATGGCCTGGGTCGCGGCTGCACCAAGTTTAAGGCGACCGGCATGTACTCGGGTGCCGAGAAGCCGGTGATCATGGTAATCGTGAGTCGTCGCGAGCTCAACACGCTCAAGACCATTGTGCGCGAGCGCGACCCGCGCGCCATCGTGACCGTGGCCGACGTTACGGAAACCTTCGGCGAAGGTTTCAAGGACATTAACGCGTAGGGTCGACTGCGTTCCATCCAAAAGACGTTCACATTGATAAACCGTTTCATCAGCGGTTCTGCCTGCTCAATTGTTCAAATAATGATAAATACTCTGGTAAAGCTTCCAGTTTCCAGCATAATGAATGGCGTACGTGCATCGCGGCTGGGTTGGGACGACCTTCTGTGCCGTGCGCATCTTGTCTAAAGAGGATGAAAGGAAGGCACAATGAGCGACGAAGAGCTCAAAAAGGTTGCCAACGAGGTAAGGAAGGGCATCGTCACCGGCGTGCACGCTGCCAAGTCCGGCCATCCGGGCGGTTCGCTCGGCGCTGCCGACATCATGACCTATCTGTACTTTGAGGAAATGAACGTCGACCCGGCCGACCCCCGCAAGGCCGACCGCGATCGCTTCGTGCTTTCCAAGGGTCACTGCGCGCCTGGTCTGTACGCCGTGCTCGCCGAGCGTGGATTTTTTCCCAAGGAGGACCTCGAGACGCTGCGCCACATCGGCAGCCACCTGCAGGGCCATCCCAACATGAACGACACCCCGGGCGTCGACATGTCCACCGGCTCGCTCGGCCAGGGCATTTCCGCCGCCGTGGGCATGGCCGTTGCCGCCAAACACTGGGGCGACGACTATCGCACCTACGCCCTGCTGGGCGACGGCGAGAGCGAGGAGGGCCAGGTCTGGGAGGCCGCCATGTTTGCCGGCAACCAGCAGCTCGACAACCTCTGCGTGATCGTCGACCACAACGGCCTGCAGATCGACGGCCCCGTCGAGGAGGTCAACGACCCCATGCCGCTCGCCGACAAGTTCCGCGCCTTCAAGTTCCATGTGGTGGAGCTCGCCGACGGCAACGACTTCGACCAGATCCGCGCCGCCTTTGCCGAGGCCCGCGCTACCAAGGGTCAGCCGACCGCCATTATCGCCGAGACCATGAAGGGCAAGGGCGTCTCCTTTATGGAGAACCAGGTGGGCTGGCACGGTAAGGCCCCCAACGATGAACAGTTTGAGCAGGCCATGGCAGAGCTCACGGCCGCCGGAGAGGAGCTCTAGGATGGCAGAAGTCAAGAAAATCGCCACGCGCGTAAGCTACGGCGAGGCCCTCGTCGAGCTCGCCAACGAGCACGATGACTTTGTGGTCCTCGACGCCGACCTGGCCGCCGCCACGCAGACCGGCAAGTTCAAGGCGGCCTGCCCCGACCGCTTCTTCGATGTGGGCATTGCCGAGAGCAACCTGATGGGTGTTGCCGCCGGTATCGCAACCACCGGTCGCGTCGCCTTCGCGAGCAGCTTTGCCATGTTCGCCGCCGGCCGCGCCTTTGAGCAGGTCCGCAACTCCATCGGCTACCCGCACCTTAACGTTAAGATTGGTGCCACGCACGCCGGTATCTCGGTGGGCGAGGATGGTGCCACGCACCAGTGCTGCGAGGATATCGCCCTGATGCGCGTCATCCCCGGCATGACCGTGATTGTTCCCGCCGACGATGTCGAGGCCCGCGCCGTGACGCGCGCCGCCTACGAGTGCGACGGCCCCGTGTATATGCGCTTCGCCCGTCTGGCCTCGCCGGTTATCAACGACCCCGAGACCTACAAGTTCGAGGTAGGCAAGGGCATCGTCATGCGCGAGGGCGCCGACGTCACCATCATCGCCTGCGGCCTGATGGTCGGCGAGGCGCTCGAGGCCGCTGAGCAGCTTGCTGCCGAGGGCATCGATGCCGAGGTCATCAACATGCACACCATCAAGCCCATCGATGCCGACCTGATCGTCAAGAGCGCCACCAAGACCGGTCACGTCGTGACCGTCGAGGAGCACTCCGTGATCGGTGGCCTGGGCAGCGCCGTCGCCGATGTCCTGTGCGAGCAGTGCCCGACGCCGCTCAAGAAGATTGGCGTCAACGACACCTTCGGCGAGTCCGGTCCGGGTGCCGAGCTCCTGCACAAGTACGGCCTGGACGCCGCAAACATCGTGGCGACCACCAAGGAGTTCTTGGCATAAGGCAAGGCGGATCTCAAGGACTGCTTCGCCAGAACTATAAAACTGTTTCGCCAGTACTATGGAAACCCGGCAGGGGCGCTCTCTTGGAGAGCGCCCCTGTTTCAGTTGCGGTGAAATAAGGACTGTTTTGCCAGCTTAAAGGATCAATCAGTCCCTATTTCACCGCAACTTCTAAAGAGGTCGTATCAAGCAGGATTTCTATTGGGATAAGGGCCCATCCCAGCCAAGTGCAATTCAGCCCCCAAGCATAGCGCTGCTGCAACCAAGTAAAACGCGGCGACCCCTTAGTTATCGCAGGCCGGGCACAGGGTTACTCTCCAAATCTTTCCGCAGGACGGAGGAGCCCCTGCCGCGCGAAGCGCGCAGCGGGGGCTCCGACATGTCCGAGGACGATTTGGAGAGTAACCCTGTGCCCGGCCGGAGGGACCCAAACACGGCCATGCTTCTTATGTGCAGCAAAGCTAATGCTGCTAAAATACTAAGCGCTCATGTAGTTTAAACGCACGACGATAAGGAGCACCAGTGGGTAACCACTTCCGTACCTCCGGTGCGGGCGATGATGCCCCCAAGACGCAGGCAGGCGTCCAGGGCAGTCGTTTCGCCACTCCGGATTCAGAGGGCCAGCCTGTTGCTCAGGCCCCCGCTCAGCCGGCAGATCAGGCACAGCCGGCATCCGATCCCTTTGCCTACAATCCCAACAGC
>CABTWP010000067.1 GCA_902488525.1 uncultured Collinsella sp. | reverse complement strand
GCCCTCTGGTCGCGCCCTTAAAGTTGAACGGCAGATTGGCCAAATGCGGCCCGCGCAGCGTCGAGCAGTTACGGCGTTTGGTAAAACGCCGTAACTAACGTGCTCCGTACTGCTCGTAGTAGGCGTCGATGGCGGTCTTGAGCTCGTCGTCGATGACAACCTTGCCGTCGATCTCGTGGTTGTAGAGGGTCTCGACGACCTCGGCCATGGAGACGATGCTCGCGACGGGGAAACCGTACTTGGCCTCGATCTCCTTCTGAGCGGTGGTCACACCGCCCTTGCCGACCTCCATGCGGTTGAGGGACACGATCAGGCCCTTGATCTCGACATCGGCAGCAGCCTTGACCTTAGGATAGGTCTCGTCGATGGACTTGCCGCTGGTGGTGACGTCCTCGACCATGACCACACGGTCGCCGTCCTTGGGCTCATAACCCAGCAGGTTGCCCTTATCGGCACCGTGGTCCTTGGCCTCCTTGCGGTCGCAGCAGTACTTGACCTCCTTGCCGTACAGCTCGTGGTAGGCAATTGCGGTCACGACGGCCAGCGGAATGCCCTTGTAGGCCGGTCCAAACAGCACATCAAAGTCGTCGCCGAAGTTATCGTGGATGGCTTGGGCGTAATACTCGCCCAGCTTCTTGAGCTGATAGCCCGTCACGTAAGCGCCGGCGTTCATAAAGAACGGGGACTGACGGCCGCTCTTGAGCGTAAAGCTGCCGAACTTAAGAACGTCAGACTCGACCATGAACTTGATGAACTCTTGCTTGTAAGCCTCCATGCGGGCTCCTCTCGTAATCGCGTATGTGCTGTTCAGTTTAGCGCAGGCGAGGCGTCGATGTGGGCGTGCTTTGGAGCCACGGCATTCTGTAAAGGCTTTGTCAGGGGGAATGGTTTTCCGAACAATGGGGTTGACATGGCAAACCCCCTCATCAAGAATACGGGCGGATTAAAAAGGGGTACGAGATACCCAAAGCGCGCTGCGCTCAGCCTTTAGGAGGTGTGCCATGGAAGGCAGTCCTAGTCGAAAAACCCGCATGTCGCCCTCGGCACGCCGCGAGGACTCCGCACACGCATAAACGCCACCGGCAGATCGCCAAAACCACCACAAAGGCGCGCTGCACCCTTTGTGGGCTCAAGAGCTTGACGTGAGCGACATCTAGGTTTTTTGAAGCAAATACGACACGTACGCTAACTCCCCTCAACAAGGAGGACCCTATGCTGATGCTCAAAACCGCCACGGTACTCGAAGCCATCTCCAAGCGCCGCCGCACGGCGCGCCCTGCCGCTCATACCGGCCTATCCAAGAACACCATATTCGCCGCCACCCATAGTGCCGAGGACGCCCTCGTACTGCTTGACGCCACGGCAAACGGCCTCACCGTCGAGCAGGCAACTGAGCGCCTGAACGCCGTCGGCCCCAACACCATCGAGGCAACGACCAAAACGCTCGCCCGCCGCATCGCCGACGCGTTCATCGATCCCTTCGCCGGCATCCTCGCCGCGCTCGCGCTGGTCTCGCTCTACATCGACGTGCTCGCCGTACCCGAGCCGCAGCGCGACCCCTCCACGGTCATCGTCATCGGCATCATGCTGCTGGTATCGGGCGGTATGAAGTTTATCCAGGAAGCCCGCAGCGGCAATGCGGCCGAGGCCCTTAAGGACCTGGTCTCCAACACTTGCACCGCCCTGCGCGACGGCGGGCGCATCGAGATCCCCTTCGACGAGCTCGTCCCCGGCGATGTAATCCGCCTCTCTGCCGGCGATATGGTGCCGGCAGATGCCCGCATCATCACCGCGCGCGACCTGTTTGTGATCGAGTCCGCACTCACCGGCGAGAGTGAGGCCGTCGAGAAGACCACCGCCGTCACCGTCGTCGAGGGCGCCGACGGCTCCGCACTGCCACTCTCTGCCTGCAAGAACATCGTCTTTACCGGCACCTCCGTGCAAAACGGCGCCGCCATGGCGCTTGTCGTTGCCACCGGCTCGGACACCTACCTGGGCGGCATCGCCAAGATGCTCAACGGGCGCGGCGAAAAGAGCGCGTTTGACCGCGGCGTCTCGAGCGTCTCCATGCTGCTGGTGCGCCTGATGCTCGTTATGGCGCCGGCCGTCTTTGCCATCAACGCCGCCACCAAGGGCAACGTCATCGACGCGCTGCTGTTCGCCACGAGCGTGGCCGTGGGCATCACGCCGCAGATGCTTCCCGTCATCGTGACCACGAGCCTGTCGCAGGGCGCCAAGGACCTCGCCCGTCGCCAGGTTATCGTCAAGGAGCTGCCGGCGATTCAAAACCTCGGAGCGATGGACGTCCTGTGCTGCGACAAGACCGGCACCCTCACCGAAGACCGCATCGTGCTCGAGCGCTATCTCAGCACCGACGGCAACGAGGACGCGCGCGTGCTGCGCCATGCGTTTTTGAACAGCTTCTTCCAGACCGGCCTCAAAAATCTTATCGACCTGGCCGTAATCGACCGTGCCGATGTGACGCCCTCGACCGTCGCACCCGATTCCATGCTGGGCCAGAGCCTGCGCGACCGCTACACCAAGGTCGACGAGGTTCCCTTCGATTTCTCGCGCCGTCGCCTGAGCGTAGTTGTCGCCGACGCCCAAGGCAAAACCCAGATGGTTACCAAGGGCGCTGCCGAGGAAATGCTCGAGATCTGCTCCTTTGTCGAGATCGATGGCATCGCTCAGCCGCTCACCGACGAGAAGCTCGCCCAGATTCGCAAGCAGATCGCCGGACTTAACGCCGAGGGCCTACGCGTAATTGCCGTGGCGCAGAAGACCAATCCGCGCTGCGTGGGCGAGTTTGGCATCGCCGACGAGTGCGACATGGTGCTGATGGGCTTTTTGGCCTTCCTCGATCCGCCCAAAGCAAGTGCCGCGGGCGCCGTCGCCACCCTCGAGGCCAAGGGCGTGGCGGTCAAGGTCCTAACCGGCGACAACGACCGCGTCGCCGCCACCGTCTGCGAGCAGATTGGTATCGATGCGAGCAACGTCTTGCTCGGCTCCGAGATCGATGCGCTCGATGACGCCGAACTTGCCGAGCGCGCCGAGAAAACCCACCTCTTCGCCAAGCTCTCGCCGCTGCAGAAGGCGCGCCTGGTACGTGTCATGCGCGAGATGCTCGGCCACACCGTGGGCTTTATGGGCGACGGCATCAACGACGCCGCCGCCATGCGTGCGAGCGATTGCGGCATCTCGGTCGATTCGGCCGTCGATATTGCCAAGGAATCCGCCGATATCATCTTGCTTCAGAAGGACCTGGGCGTGCTCGAGCGCGGCATCATCGAAGGCCGCCGCACTTACGGCAACCTGCTCAAGTACCTCAAGACCACGGTGAGCTCCAACTTTGGCAATATGCTGTCCGTGACCGTCGCGAGCCTGTTCTTGCCGTTTTTGCCCATGAGCGCCCTGCAGCTGGTACTGCTGTCGCTGGTCTACGAGATCGTGTGCATCGCACTGCCGTGGGACACCGTCGATGACGCCTGGACTGCCCGCCCGCGTGCCTGGGACGCCGCGTCCATCAAGGGCTTTATGCTCGAGCTGGGCCCCGTGAGCTCGCTGTTTGACATCGTGACCTTCGCCGCGCTCTTCTTTGTCGTGTGCCCCGCCGCCGTGGACGCAAGCTGGTCCGAGCTTGCCGCCGCGGGCGACGTCGCGGGTATGACGACCTTTGCTGCGCTCTTCCAGAGCGGCTGGTTTGTCGAGTCCATGTGGTCGCAGACACTCGTGGTCCACATGTTGCGCTCCCCGCATCTGCCGAGCCCGCGCGACCACGCCGCGCCCGCATTGTGCGTTCTTACCGTGCTGGGCCTGGCGCTCGTCACCTGGCTGCCGGCAAGCCCCATCGCCGATGCCCTGGGGCTCATGGCATTGCCCGCGAGCTTCTTTGCGCTGCTCGTTGGTATCGTCGCCGCCTACATCGCGCTCACGCAGCTTGCCAAGCATTGCTATATCGCCCGCCACGGCGAGCTGCTGTAGCTCCACTGGCGCCACCGTCAAGGATGCTTGGGGTGCCGCGCCGACACGCTTTACCAAGCCGGCGACCGAAAACCACCATTA
The DNA here is from genome assembly GCA_902488525.1 of uncultured Collinsella sp. Lineage (GTDB taxonomy): Bacteria > Actinomycetota > Coriobacteriia > Coriobacteriales > Coriobacteriaceae > Collinsella. The sequence continues at coordinate 4,056 of CABTWP010000067.1, read as the reverse complement.
AAGGTGACGGTTAGCACGGCGCTGCATCCCCAACGTCTCAATCTGTAACACTTAGCCGGCAAAATCGCCTCTACCTGTTACAGATTGAGACAAATGCAGCGGTCGCGCCGAAATATCTCAATCTGTAACATCTGGGCTCGGTTTTGCTGAGCAACTGTTACAGATCGAGACAAACCGGCGGGATTGGGCTGCCTGCCTCCAAACCGCCACAAAGGTGTCTGTCCCCTTTGTGGCGGTTTTGGCGTTTGCCCGGTTGCTAGTCTTGGGGCGTCCAGGACCAGAAGTAGTTGATGAGCGCCACGCGTGACGTCACTTCAACCTTTTTGTTAATCGAGGCGATATGGCGGTAGAGCGTGGAGCGCGAAAGGAAGAGCGACGCCGCCACATCCTGCACGCTGTCGTCCGATGCAACCAGGGCCTCCAGGACATCGCGCTCGCGCTTGGTAAGGCCAAAGGCGGCGACAAAGCCCTCAAGACGCTCGTTAAACGACAGCTCCGGAGCCTCCGGCGGCACCGTATCGGCCCGTTCGGGCGCATGGATCTCGCCAAGGTCATCGACGGCAAACGCCAACCCCCCCCCGCGCGATGCCGAACCGTCGGCGCCTTGCCCAAACTGTCCCAGCAGCGAAATCGCAATGCCCACAAACAGCACAAGCACCACGGCAACTGCCGTCAGCACGTTTTGGCTCGAGATAATCGCCACCGCCGGCGCCGTCACCAGCAGCGTGCAGATATTGTTGATGACGCGACCCATGCATGGCCACAGATACGCCCAGCGGGCATACATCGAAACGGCAGCGAACTTCGCGGTAAAGAACACCACGAAAAAGCCCGAGCCCAGGTAGAAAATCATCGTGGCGGCAAGTACATTACCGCCATTAGCATCGGTGATAAGCAGAAAGAACGAGAGTGTGGACAGCATGGCGGCACACGTCATGATGATGTTCATGTACGAGCGTCCGTGCAGGTCATACAAGACGCCGGCGGCAAGGACGCTCAAGATGAGCAACAGGCGCGGCCAGTCACCCAAGTCGATAGCGCCGGCGGCATGCGAGGTCGTAAGCCCCGCATTGAGAGCGGCGAATACGCCCGTGAGGCAGGCGGTCGCCACCGTCAGACGCACCACGGCGGCATGAAAAGCCGCCTTTGCCTCGGGGGCTTCCTGCCACTTGGCGCCATATTCCGACGCATCGACCGATAGCTCGGCAATCTCAGCCTCAAACTCGGGCGCAGCCTCGTCGCGCAGCTTGGCTCGCCGGGCGACATGGAGCAGCTCTACCTGCGCAATCGCGCAGGCAATCAGCACAAATTGTTGCGGAATTCCCGCGGGCATTACCATATGGTTGAGCACCTGAACCAGAATGCCGGCAGCATAGGAAAGCGCCGCGGCACGCGCCAGGCAAGGGGTCCGCGCAAAACGACGCGCAAAGTTGGCATGGGCGGTCGATCCGCAGTAGCCCAGAGCGCAACAGGCAACCAAGCCCCCGGCAATCACCACTTGGAACTGCACCGCCATAATCATCAGCAGCAATGCCGACACCAACAGCACGCCTGTGATGTCACTCGTCGCAGCAATCGCCTGAGGGCGACGATAGTACAGAAGAGGGCGCACGAAAAAGCCGATCACGCTCGCACCAATGACGATGCTCTCGTAAATGACAACCTCATTCGACGGTACAAACTCGGCGACGCGCACATCAAAGAGGTACTCGACAGCCAAAAACGTAAAAACGAAAAGCGCCAGGCACAGAATCTCCCGTATGCCCCGGCGCAGGTATGCGGTTGTGTCTCCCAGGTCCCTCATGGTAACCCCCAGCCGGTTAGATGTCCGGAAAACCATTTTAATGGAGAACGGGTCCTGATACACACGCAATGCCCGAAGTGCTTCCAATCCGGCCCAAACCGCCCTCAACAAAAGTGCCCCCGATGACTAGTCGGGAAAATGGGCCATGTGTCCCACTTGGGGAGACTCGTTGAGCCGTCTGGGTATCGTGAGAGCTCGCGCACTCCCCCATCATCAAAAGTGACACACGCTACCAGTTGATGGGAGGCAGCCATGGGCTTCTTTGACAAGATGTTCGAGAAGAAAGAGTGCGCGATTTGCGGTACCGAGCTGGGACTTCTAGGTAAGACAAAAATCAATGAAGGCTACCTGTGCAAAGAGTGCGCCGGCAAGCTCTCCCCCTACTTTCACGGCTATCGCTCCAGCACCGCGGACGACATCCGCGAGCAACTCGCCTACCGCGAGGCCAACGCCGAGCGCCTGGCCTCGTTCAACCCCACGCGCACGCTTTCTGCCGGGCGCACCAATATTATGCTCGATGAGGACGCGGGCCTGTTGATCATCACTTCGCAGAGCCGCTGGCGCGACGCCAATCCCGACATCATCGAGTTCTCGCAGGTACTCGGCTGCGATATGGATATCGACGAGCATCGCACCGAGATCTATCGCGAGACCAAGGACGGCGAGCGCGAGAGCTACAATCCGCCGCGCTATGACCTGGATTACGACTTTAACCTGACCATTCACGTCAACACGCCGTACTTTACCGAGATCAACCTGCGCGTGAACGACTCCACCATCGATCAGCGCGGCTCCATCGAATACCGCGAGGCCAAGCGCCAGGCAACCGAGGTCCGCGACGCGCTGGTGCAGCTGCGCCAGGAGACGCGCGATAGCGTCGTGGCCGCCAAGGCCCCCAAGACCGCGGTCACCTGCCCCTTCTGCGGAGCCACCACCATTCCCGATGCCAGCGGGCGCTGCGAATACTGCGGCGGCGCCATCGGCGCATAGCCTCCGGCAGCGAAAGGACCGATCATGGCCTTCGAGAGCGTCAACTATCAATGCCCCGCGTGTGGCGGCCCCCTTCACTTTGCCAGTGCCGAGCAAAAGCTCGTCTGCGACTACTGCGATTCTCGTTTTGAAGTCGAAGAAGTCGAGGCCCTCTATCGCGAGCGCCAGGACAAGGCAGATGCCAAAGCCGATGCGGCAGCCGCAACGCCCAAGCCTGCTGTCGACGATGCCGTGCAGGAGCTGGCCCAAAACGCCGGCTACATTTGCTCGTCGTGCGGCGCCGAGCTCGTGTCCGACGGCACCGTCGCCGTCACCACCTGCCCGTACTGCGGCAACTCCGCCGTGGCGCCCGGCCAGCTCTCTGGCGACTTCTCGCCCGACCTGGTAATTCCGTTTAAGCTCGGGCACGACGACGTCACGGCCGCACTCAAGGAACACTACAAGGGCAAGATCTTGCTGCCCAAGAGCTTTGTCACCGGCAACCACATCGACGAGGTCCAAGGCGTCTACGTGCCGTTTTGGCTCTACGGCGCGCACGTGGACGGCGAAGCGCACTTTGACGCGACCAACGAGACCGTGACTGAGGAATCCAATCGCACCGTCACGACCACCGACCACTACGATGCCTATCGCAAGGGCAACATCTCGTTTAAGCGCGTGCCCGTCGACGGATCATCCAAGATGCCCGACGGCCACATGGACGCCATCGAGCCGTTTGACTACGACGCACTGCGTCCGTTCTCGGTCGCATATATGCCCGGCTACATCGCCAACCGTTACGACGAGGACTGCGAGACCTGCAAGGCGCGCGCCGAGCGCCGCATGGAAGAAAGCACGATCTCGGCCCTGCGCGAGACCGTCGTCGACGAATACGACGATGCCACGGTCGAAAACAAGCAGCTCGACTACACCTGGGAAGACAGCGACTACGCCCTGTTCCCCGTCTGGATGCTCTCCACCTCGTGGAACGGCAAGAGCTACCTGTTTGCCATGAACGGCCAGACCGGCCGCTTGGTCGGCGAGCTCCCCTGCTCCAAGCCCAAGCTCGCCATCGCCTCGGTGCTGTTCTTTGTGATCGGATTTGTCCTCTCCCAGATTCTCTTTATGGGGGAATACGCCTTCGATCCGGATTACCTCACCTTTGATATCGAGGGCATCCTCATCAATATCATCGCACCGCTGATCATCGTGATTATCGGAGACGTGCTACTGGTAGGCCAGCTCAAGACGGCCAACGAAGCAACCTGTGCCGATGAGTATTG
>CABTWP010000066.1 GCA_902488525.1 uncultured Collinsella sp. | reverse complement strand
GTCCGGGCACGGACGAAGAGCTTATTATGGACTCTTGACCTAGTTCCGAATCTACGAAACTCTCAACCCGGCCCCTCGGACCGGAGCTGCGGTAACTTTGCTACGAATCCTCGTGTCCGTTGAGCGACGCGCCCCACGCATAACCCTTGTGTCGGTGGGCTGATGTGTTGCGTCCCGTTGGGCTATAAGGTTGAAATGAAGGTGGACAGGCGATTTAGGCCTTCGTCCAGATCTTGGTCGGAGACGCAGTAGCTTAGGCGGATGTGGCCTTCGGTGCCGAAACAGTCTCCCGGGACTAGGGCTACGTTTGCTTCTTTGATGGCTTTGATGCAGAAGTCTTCGCTTGTCAGGCCGAATTGTTTGATGCTGGGGAAGGCGTAGAAGGCGCCGGCTGGTTCCACTACGTCGAGGCCCATGGCGTTTAAGGCTTCGAGTACGCGTTCGCGGCGGGCTCGGTAGACTTTGAGCATGGGGGTTGGGTCGACGGTGAGGGCTCGGGCTGCGGCGTCCATTTCGAAGGAGACAGCACTCGATACTAGGTATTGGTGGGCCTTTGCGATCTCGGCGATGACGGGGGTTGCCGCTGCGAGCCAGCCCAGGCGCCAGCCGGTCATAGCCCAGGGCTTGGAGAAGCTCTCGATGACTACCGTCTGCTCACGAAGCTCCGGGTGGCGCTGGGCAAAGCGCTCGTAGCCGTCCACGTAGACCAAGCGGTTGTATACGTCGTCGCAGATTACGTAGATGCCCGCCTGCTCCGCTACGCGCGCCACGGCGTCGAGCGATGCTGCGTTGAGGATGCAGCCCGTGGGGTTGTTGGGCGAGCAGATGACGATGGCCTTGGTCGCCGGCGTCACGCAAGCACGAAGCGCATCCTCGTCAATCTGAAATTGCGCAGGCTCCGTATCCAAAAAGACCGCTTTGGCGTGGTTGGCCACGACGATGCTCTCGTACAGGCCAAAGGCCGGCGTGGGGATAATGACCTCGTCGCCGGGGTTGAGCATGGCCATGAATGTTGCCGACAGGGCCTCGGTCGCGCCGTCGGTCAGGATGACCTCGTCGGCCGAAAACGTAAGGCCCGCGCCCCCCATGTAGGCAGACAACGCCTCACGCAGGGCGGGGCGACCGTTGTTGGGCGGATAGTGCGTGTCACCGCGGTCCAGTGCGGCGGTCACCTCGGCGCTAATCACATCGGGCGTGGGAAAATCGGGCTCGCCGAGCGCGAGCGCGATGCACCCCGGATGCCGGGCGGCGAGCGCGTTAATCCGGCGGATACCGGAGGGCTTGAGCATGGCAAGCGAGGTATTCATGGGCAGACGCATGGCGTTCCTTTCGTAAGGGTTGCACTAGGATAGCGCGGCGGGGCGCCACCAGACGGTGTAACCTAAACGGAAACGAGCCGGAAAGGAGATGGCATGGAGACGACCGCGCGCGGCGACGTACCAAAAACACTGCACACCATTGCGTATATCAGTATTCCCAATAGCGCCGATCTTGAGTTTTTGCTTTGGGACCTGCAGGATGCCATCGCCGCCTATGCCCGGTTTTCCGGCACCGCACTCCCCCGCCCGGTCGACTTGAAGGCAAATGACGCCGGCAGCGTTGCCGATGGCATCGTGCTGGCCATTGAAGATGTGGCTGACGATGAGACGTTGACAGCCATCGAGCGGGCGCTTGAGCGCTTTGGCGGTACGGGAACGCGCGTCTATGCCGCGATTCGAGCCGCACAAGAGGGCACAGAGCGGGCGCGTGGGACCGCCGTTCGCCTGCGCAAGGCATGTGAGCGCCATGACCAATTGTGGTGTGGCGGCGTTGCCATCTGCGCCGGCAGCGGCATCGCAGCGCTTCGCCATTCCCCACGCATGGGCCTCTTGCGCCGACCATTTTCGGAAGCGATGGATAAGCTTGTGGGCGCTGTGCGCATGGGCTGCTCCGTCGAGCATGCACAGCGACTTGGCGGCGGCAATGCCGCCAACGTCGACGCCGACGGCATGGTTTGCGCCGAGCCAGCCGTGCCCGCGCCGATCTGGCGAGGCGCTCTGAAACGTCTGGGCGCCCACGCTCAAACAAAAATCTAAATTAAATAACAGCCCAGTCAACGGCTTCGTGCCAACGCTCAACAAGACGCTCCAGGCACCAGGCGGCATTGGCGGGACTTGTCGAGGGCAGGACAATGGCAGGCAGCCCCGTCCGATCTTGCAAGTAGCGTTTGTAGAGTCGCCCTGCCGTACCGCCGTTACAGACAACGACCTCGATCGGCGCGGCATCGGTAATGCGCTCGATATGTGCCGGCACAACGTTGCGGATGCTCGCGTCGCTCGAGCCCTTAATGTCGCAGCTCTCGATTGCATCCCACAGGGCTACGCCGCCGTTCAGCAGCATGGCCCGCTTGGCGGCAATGGAGGCATCGAGCGTCGCGGGCTCACCGCTTGCCAAAGGATCGCCCTCGTTGGGCGGCACAGGCATACCGAGGCACGTGGCCATCACACGCCAAAAGCGATTCTGAGGGTTGCCGTAATAAAAGGCATTGGCGCGCGAAAGCACCGAGGGAAACGACCCGAGCACCAAAACGCGCGAGTGCTCGTCAAACACGGGCTCAAACCCATGCTCAATATGTTGATAGCCCTCGTCAGATACGGCCATGGGCTAGGCTCTCAACAGATAGCGCACCTCGTAGGGTGCAAGCTCAAGGGTACCCGTCAGCTCGACCGTGGGCGCATCGTCGGCAAGCAGGTCGACGAAGGACCCGTTGAGCTCGCCGGCGCCAAAGGTGTAAGGCTCACCCACGGCATTCACCGCCACGAGTACCGTCGCGCCGTCACAGGCGCGCTCGAACAGCAGCTGCTTGTTCTGGATCACCACATTGCGATAGGCGCCGTAGTTGAGGGCGCGAGCCGCCGCGTCGTCAGCCGAGCGCAGGTGCGCAAGCTGCGTGATGAACGCCGTCAGCTCGTTGGGCGCAGGCTCATTGAGCGCAGGTCTCAGCGCCCAGTCGCCATCGGGGCCACCCTTTTCGCCGGCAATTCCCCACTCGCTGCCATAGTAGACGCACGGGATGCCCGGCATGCCAAAGAGCATGCCGTAGGCGGGACGCAGACACGACTTGTCGGTGAGGATACTTGCCAGGCGCGGCACATCGTGGTTGTCGACAAACGACAGCAGATGTTTGCCGCGGTAGATGCACCACGGATCGCCGCCAAACTGGCGGTGCAGCGAATGGGCGATCTCGAACATGTTGACCGAGTTAAAGCTGGAGTACAGGCCCTTGTAGCACTCGTAGTTGGTGCAGGAGTCGAGCATCTCGTCGTTGACGATCTGGTTGTAGTCGCCGTGGAGCGTCTCGCCGATCAGCACGAAGTCGGGCTTGAGCTCACGGGTAAAGGAGTGTAGGCGGCGCATAAAGTCGCGGTCAAGCATATAGGCAACGTCCAGGCGCAGGCCGTCGATGCCAAAGACCTCGGCCCAGCGACGCACGGACTCAAGCAGGTAATCGACCACGGCGGGGTTTTGCAGGTTGAGTTTCACAAGCTCAAAATGGCCCTCCCAGCCCTCGTACCAAAAGCCATCGCCATAGCAGGAATCGCCGTCAAAGCTAATGTGGAACCAGTCCTTGTACGGCGAGTCCCACTTGCGCTCCTGCACATCGCGGAAGGCCCAAAAACCGCGGCCGACGTGGTTGAAGACGGCATCGAGCACCACGCGGATGCCATGGGCATGCAGCGTGTCGCATACGGCGGCAAAGTCGGCGTCCCCACCCAGGCGACGGTCGATATGGCGCAGGCTGCGTGTATCGTAGCCGTGGCTATCAGATTCGAGCGGTGGGTTGATGAGCACAGCGCCAACGCCGAGTTCCTGCATGTAGTCGGCCCATTGGGCGACCTTCATGATAGGAGCATCGGGGTTGGGCGCGGCGTTGGCAGCCTGGGCGAGCTCATCCTCGGCAACGGGCGCGGCGTTTTCGCGCGGAGCCCCGCAAAAGCCCAGCGGATAGATCTGATAGAACGTCGTCTCGTATGCCCACATAACAGCCTCCCGGTAAGCTCAACACAACGACATCCATTGTATGCCCAGCTTGTATCCTCTCCCCCAAAATAAGTTGCGGTGGAATAGTTCCTGTCTGGGCCTTCAGAAGCCTTAAACAGGAACTATTCCACCGCAACTGATGAGGGGACGTGATTAGGCGACGGGCTTGGCGCGGCGGATGGCTGGGAACATCACCGTGATGGCGAGGATAACGCCCACGACGGCAATCGCCCCGCCCACAAAGCCGATCCAGGCGATACCGGGACCCGAAACCACGGCTCCGCCGATCGCGGTACCCGTGCCGATACCGAGGTTGAACAGGCCCGAGAAGATCGACATGGCGACGGCCGACGAATCTGCCGGCGTGTGCTTGATGAGCTCGGCCTGAAACGCCACGTTAAAGGCCGTGGCGCAGCAACCCCACAGTGCGCAGACGGCAAGCACTGTCACGAGCGACGATGCGGCCGGCCCCATGAGCAGCAGGGCCACCGGCACGCCGGAGAGCGTGATAGCCAAGAACGGGAAGCGATGCCCATCGAACAGGCGGCCGAACAGCCAGCTTCCGAGCAGACCGGAGCAGCCGAACGCCGTCAGCGTCATGGTGATAGCGCTTGCGTCGACATGGGCGACCTGAGCCAGGAAAGGCTCGATATAGCTGTAGCTTGCGTAATAGCCGGTCGCCATGAAGACCGTGACTGCGTAGAGCGCGATGAGGAGCGGGTTCTTGAGCAGCTCGGGCAGCTGTTTGACGGTAAAGCGCTCACCCGCCGGCATGGCCGGGAACACCGCTGCCTGGTAGACGACCGCGATGGCTGAGAGGCCCCCGACCACGGCAAACGTCATGCGCCAGCCCACGGCCAAGCCAATGGCGCGACCGAGCGGCAGGCCAAAGATCTGCGCGATGGAAGAGCCCGTGGCGATCATGCTGATGGCGAGCGCGCCGTGGCGAGTGTCGACCAGGCGCGAGGCCATAATCGAGGCGACTGACCAGAACACGGCATGTGCGCAAGCGACCACCAGGCGCGCGCAGACCAGGATGGGATAGGTCGGCGCCACAGCGGACAGGAACTGACCGAGCGAGAACACGGCCAGCACGCCCAGCAGCATCCGCTTGAACTCAAAGCGCGAGGCGAACACCATGAGCGGCAGCGACAGCAGCATGACGCCCCAGGCATAGACCGAGATCATGATGCCCGCCTGGGCCTCGGTGAGCGAGAACGACGCGGCGATATCAGTCAAAAGGCCGATGGGCATAAACTCCGACGTGTTGAACACGAACGCACAGCAGGTGAGCCCGACGAGTGGGAGCCACTGCTTGAGCGTGATGCCGTCTTGCCTTGTCTGAGTCATATATAACGTCTCCAATCGTTTTGAGCGGAGGCGATTATATAGCAACGGCCCCGCATCCGTCAGTACAGATGCGGGGCCGAAAACAATTCGATACACAGAGGTTGCGCCGTCAATTCATAACTAAGCCCACCCCAGCAATATGCCCGCCGAATGCACGACAAACGCCACGATCCAGGCAACGGCGACCTGAAACGCGAATACGGCCACGGCATAGCGCGCGCCCAACTCGCTCTTGACGGCGCCGATTGCCGCCACACAAGGCGGGTACAGCAGCGTAAAGACCAGGAACACGTAAGCGGTAAACGGCGAAAACATAGTTGACAGCACCGCGGGCGAGGTTGCGCCCAAAAGCACCGTGAGCGTCGAGATGACGCTCTCCTTGGCAATGAGCCCCGTGACGAGCGCCGTCGAGGCGCGCCAGTCGCCAAAGCCGAGCGGGGCCAACACCGGCGCGATGATGCTACCCAGACCGGCAAGCAGGCTTTGCGACTGGTCGGCGACCACGTTAAAGCGGATGTCGAACGTCTGAAGGAACCAGATGACCACGGTCGCGGCAAAGATAATGGTAAAGGCCTTGGTGATGAAGTCCTTGGCCTTATCCCATGCCAGCATCACCGTCGTCTTGACGCTCGGCAGGCGGTAATTGGGAAGCTCCATGATAAACGGTACCGGGTCGCCCTTAAATGCCGTGCGGTTGAGCACCAAAGCCGCGATGCAGCCGACCACGATACCGATCAGATAGAGCGAGACCATGGCGGGAACCGTCGCCTGCGGGAAAAACGCCCCGCACAGCAAGCCGTAAACCGGCAGCTTGGCTGAGCAGCTCATAAACGGCGTGAGCATGACCGTCATCTTGCGGTCGTGCTCGGATGGGAGCGTACGGGTCGACATGATAGCCGGCACGGTGCAGCCAAAACCGACGAGCATGGGCACGAAACTGCGGCCCGACAGGCCAAAGCGACGCAACACCTTATCCATGACAAAGGCCACGCGCGCCATGTATCCGGAGTCTTCCAGAATGGAGAGGAACAAAAAGAGCACGACGATAATCGGCAGGAAGGTCAGCACACTGCCCACGCCCGTAAGCACGCCGTCGACAGCCAGCGAGCGCACCACGTCGTTGGTACCGAACGCCTTGAGGCCCGCATCGGCCGAGGCGATGATGGCAGCGATACCGTCCTCCATGAGTCCCTGCAACGCCGCGCCGATCACGCCAAACGTCAGCCAAAAGACGAGGCCCATGATCACCAGAAACGCCGGAATGGCTGTGTAACGACCTGTCAGGATGCGGTCAATCTTGACGGAGCGCACGTGCTCGCGGCTCTCGTGCGGCTTGACGACGCAACGCCCGCACACGTCGCCGATAAAGCTAAAACGCATATCGGCCAGCGCAGATAGGCGGTCGGTGCCGGCCTCGCCCTCCATCTGGGTGATGATGTGCTCGATAGCGTCGAGCTCATTGCGATCCAGGTGAAGCGCCTCGGTTACCAGCTCATCGCCCTCGACCAGCTTGGTCGCCGCAAAGCGCACCGGGATGTGCGCCGTCACGGCATGGTCCTCGATCAGGTTAGCAATACCGTGGATGCAGCGATGCAGCGCACCGCCGTCCGGACCGTCGGGCGCGCAAAAGTCCAGGCGACCAGGGCGCTCGCGGAACCGCGCCACGTGCAAGGCATGATCCACCAACTCGCCAATACCCTCGTTGCGGGCAGCACTAATGGGAACAACAGGCACGCCCAACAGGCTCTCGAGCAGGTTGACGTCCACGGCGCCGCCGTTGGCCGTCACCTCGTCCATCATGTTGAGCGCGATGACCATGGGTCGATCGAGCTCCATAAGCTGCAGCGTCAGGTACAGGTTACGCTCGATGTTGGTGGCATCGATGATATCGATGATGGCGTCGGGGTGCTCATCCAGGATAAACTGGCGGCTTACGATCTCCTCGCCCGTGTACGGCGACAGAGAGTAAATGCCGGGCAGGTCGGTAACGCTTGCCTCGGGGTGGTTGCGGATGGTGCCATCTTTGCGGTCGACCGTCACGCCAGGAAAGTTACCGACATGCTGGTTGGAGCCCGTCAGCTGGTTGAACAGCGTGGTCTTGCCGCAGTTTTGGTTGCCGGCGAGGGCAAAATGCAGCGGTGCGCCCTCGGGCACGGCCGTCTTTGCCGCGCGGGGCGAATACGTCCCCTCGCCCAGGGCCGGATGCTCCGTCGTGCCGATTGCGGCGTTAGCGCGCGGACCCGTATCGGTGTCGTGAATGCCCACGAGCTCGATGCGAGCGGCATCGTCCTTGCGCAGCGTCAACTCGTAGCCACGCAGGCGAATCTCGAGCGGGTCGCCCATAGGGGCGTACTTCATCATGGTGACTTCGGTGCCCGGCGTTAGGCCCATGTCCAAAATATGTTGTCGGAGTGCCTGGTCGTCCGATGTCACCGATGCGACAACGGCGTCCTTTCCAATCTCGAGTGTATCGAGCTTCACGTCCGTGTTCCTCCCCCGGCGCCCACAGGGCGTTGCATTTATGTTCACCTTGGCTAACCGTTTGCCACGGCTAACCAATTTAACCATGCATGATAGCGCGAACACACAACGATGTTCAATCAGCAAATTGGCGCAATGGGGACAGGCAGGAGAGTTCAGGGCCATAGTTTCCCGATGAGGCCTCTCGGGGAAACTACATCCCAGAATTCCGGCTCGAAACGGGATATGGTTTCCCAAACAGGCCTCTTACGGAAAATGCATCCCGGAATCCCCGCTCGAAACGGGACGCGCTTTCCCAGTCGAGGCCCTATGGGAAACTGCGTCCCACCTTGAAAGGCAAAACTGGGGCGCAGTTTCCGGACGGGGCATCAAAAACGAAGTTGCGGTGGAATAGTTCCTG
>CABTWP010000065.1 GCA_902488525.1 uncultured Collinsella sp. | reverse complement strand
GCATATAACGAAGAGCATGGCATTGTGCCCAAGACGGTCCGCAAGGCCATTAACGACATTTCGAGTTTTATTGCCGAGGCCGAAAAAACCGTGGGTTCCAAGGGACGCTCGAAGGGCGACTCTCTTGGCCATGGTGCATTCTATACGCCCGATGAGTCGGGCGAGGGCGGCGTGCCGGAAACGGTGGCGCCCGAGCAGGCACTTGCGGAGCAGTTGGAAGAACTGCCGCATGACGAGCTTGTGCGGATTGTCGAAACCATGGAAGAGGATATGCGTAACGCTTCTGCCGCCATGGACTTTGAGGAGGCGGCGCGCCTGCGCGATGCCGTCGTTCAGATTCGGGCGATGCTCGAGGGTGCGTCTGAGGACGAGACGATCGAGCGCTTACGTTCGCAGGCCCGCAAGGGTTCCACGTTCGCATCGGGCAGAAAACGCCAGGGTACACGGTTTAAGAAATAGCGAACAGGCCCCGAGTTCCCTGTGGAGCTCGGGGCCTGTGTCTTTTGCGCGCTGGAATTCGTGCGTTAGAGGTCCGCGATCAGGGCTTCGGCACAACGGATGCCGTCGGTGGCCGCGCTCATGATGCCGCCAGCATATCCAGCTCCCTCACCACAAGGGTAGAGGCCCGGGGTCGACACGGCATGGCACGTTCGGTCTCGGGTGACAGTGACAGGTGAGCTCGAACGAGTCTCCACGCCGGTAAGAACGGCATCGGGACGGTCGTAGCCTCGTAGCTTTTTTCCGAGTAGGGGAAGTCCCAGGCGGAGCGACTCGACGATATGCTGCGGCAGGGCTTCGTCAATTGCCGTCCAGGTCACACCGAGCGGATAGGTGGGCTTTACCTTTCCGGGCGCCTTGCTGGCGCGTCCTGCGAGGAAATCTCCGACGAGTTGTGCCGGTGCGTTCCAGTTGGAACCGCCCAGGCGATAGGCGGCCGCCTCGCAGGCACGCTGGAGCTCGATGCCGGCGAGCGGGTCATCGTTGGGAAGGTCCTCAGGCGTGACGTTAACGAGCAAGGCGGCATTTGCGTTGCGTCCGTCGCGGGCATTGAGGCTAGCGCCGTTGACGCACAGGTGGCCCTGCTCGGAAGAGGCGGCGACAACCTGTCCGCCGGGGCACATGCAAAACGAGAACACGCTGCGGCCGTTGGGAAGATGGGCGACGAGCTTGTAGGGGGCTGCTCCGAGGGCAGGATGTCCCGCCAAGGCTCCATATTGGGCTCGGTCGATGTCGCGCTGCGGATGCTCGATGCGAACGCCCATGGCAAAGGTCTTTTGTGCGAGGGCCACGTTGTGGTCCTTAAGGAGCTCAAAAATATCGCGAGCAGAATGCCCGCAGGCGAGGATGAGGTGCTTTGTCTCAATTGGCTCGTAAGCGGCGTCTTGGGACGATTGGACATCGATACCGGTGATGGCGCCAGACGCGTCGATGCGAATGTCGACGAGCTTTGTTCGATAACGGACGACACCTCCGAGCTGCTCGATGCGCTGGGATATAGCGGTGACAACCGTGGGAAGGATGTCAGAGCCAATGTGCGGCTTGGCATCCCACAGAATATCGCGGGGCGCGCCCGCCTCGACGAAGGTTTCGAGGATAAGGCGATGGGCGGGATTTTTGGTTCCCGTATTGAGCTTGCCGTCCGAGAAGGTCCCCGCGCCGCCCAGGCCAAACTGGATATTGCTCTCGGGGTCGAGGATGCGCTCCTTTAGAAAGAGATCGATCGCATGCGAGCGGCGAAATGCTGGGTCGCCGCGCTCGATGAGCAAGGGCTTAAGACCCGCTTCGGCAAGGGTGAGCGCAGCGAAAAGGCCAGCGCATCCGGCGCCGACAACGACAGGGCATTCTTGAGGTGCGTCGGAGACGGGGGAGGGGAATGAAGACCCATCGTCTTCTATCGCGCGTACGCGCGAGCGGTCACGTTCGGAAACGCTGTCGACCGCTTCTCGCTCGAGGTGGGGACTGGTCAGCTCAACACGAAAGCTCAGGATAAAATGGACGTCTCGTTTTTTGCGAGCGTCGATTGACTTGCGGTGGAGCTCGATGGACTTGATCTCGGAGTCCTTGCAACGTAGGACGCGCTTGGCGACTCGCTTGCCAACAATGAGGCAGGCATTTTCATCGCCGACTTCATCGAGCGAAGCGTTGACTTGGGTGATTTCGATCATCGAGGTCTCCTTAGAGGCAAGAAAGAGGCCGTCCGGTATCCCAGACGGCCCGAATGCGTTTTTGATTATAGACTGCGCGGCTACAGGCTGCTTGCAGCGCGAATGCCCGAGAGCCATGCCCACGCAAGGTTAAAGCCTCCGCAATCGGCGTCGATGTCGAGCGCTTCGCCGCAGACGTAAAGCGGGGCGTCGACAACGCTGCGCGCGCGTAGGCTGGGTGTTGAGATGCTCTCGACAGATATGCCACCACGCGTGACCTGCGCCGAGCGCTCCTCGGCTGTTCCCTCGACGAGCAGCTTAAAGTGCTTAAGGATCGAGACCAGGTGGATGACATCGTTGGAGCCTGGATGGCACTGCTCGAACGCTGTGCAGACGACGCGGGAGAGTTGCGGGGCAAGCATACCGTCGAGCCAACGGGGATCGCGGGGCGAAAAGCCGCCGAGCAGCTCAACGCGCCGGTTAAGCATATCGAGCAACTCGTCTTTAGAGAGGTCGGGGAAAACGTCGAGCAGGATCGTATCGCCGCGCTGGATACGACGGGAGAGGTTGAAGACAGCGACGCCCGAGATACCGAAGGTTCGAAACAGCACTTCACCGTCTTCGTGCCAGAGCTCACTGTGGTTGCGGGCGAGCGTCAAGCGGGCGCGGACGCGCAGGCCATCCAACGTCTTGAGTGCTGCCCGATCGCCGACGACCGTTGCCGATACGGGGCAGAGGATGGGGCGTAGCGAAGTGAGGGGGAGGCGAAACGTATCGGCGATACCGGTGGGGTTGCCGCCCGTGGCGATAATTACGGCATGTGCCTGCAGGGCCTCGTTCTTGCGAGGGACATCGGCGAGCGCTTTCCGAAGCGAGCGGAGCTCCGATTTTCGGTCGTCGTGCTTTTTTGCCTTGAGCGCCCGCGCTGGACGGTCTATTTGGAGTGTCCAGCCTTCGGAAGCTTTGTGTGCCGAGACAACGTTGGCCCCGCAGATTAAGGTGATACCCAGGCGGTCGCAAACATTGAGAAGTGCGTTGCGCACCGATTCGGCGCGAAGGGAGCGCGGGTACAGCCGGCCTTCCTCGGAGGTTGTCATGATGCCCAGCGAGGAGAAGAAGCCCATAAGCTCTTGTTCGGGCTGGGGGCCCATGACGGATTCGACGAATGCGGGGTGGTTATACCGCTGAGGATCAATCGATTCGTTGGAGAGGTTGCAGCGGCCGTTACCGGTCGCAAGGAGCTTAAGGCCGCAGGCGACATCGCGCTCAACGATGCAGACGCTTTTGCCAGCGCGTGCGGCCGTAATGGCGGCGGCGAGGCCTGAAGCCCCGCCGCCGATTACCAGGACGTCATAGAAGGCGCTCGTGTTCACTTAGGCCTCGTCGGTCTCGTGCGGGGTAATAGCCTCGACGGCAGAGACTGCCTTGGGCAACATGCCATCGGGCAGCGCGGTCTCGACCTCGCCCTTATCGCAGGCCTCGGCGAGTGACGGATTGATGGGAAGCGTGCCCAAGATGTCGAGGTTATAGCGTTCTGCGACCTCGGGGAGCTTGCTCTTGCCAAAGACCTCGATCTTCTTGCCGCAGTCGGGGCACTCAATATAGCTCATGTTTTCGACGATGCCCAGAATGGGGACGTTCATCTTCTCGGCCATGTTGACCGCCTTGGCGACGATCATCGAGACCAGATCCTGCGGGCTCGTGACGATGACGATGCCGTCGACGGGCAGCGACTGGAAGACGGTGAGCGCGACGTCGCCTGTTCCCGGAGGCATGTCGACCAGCAGGTAGTCGATGGGGCCCCACGAGGTCTCGCTCCAGAACTGCCTAATGGCGCCTGCGATGACCGGACCGCGCCAAAGGACGGGGTCGGTCTCGTTTTGGAGCAGAAGGTTGGAGCTCATGACCTTGACGCCGTGCTCGGAGATTTCGGGCAGCATAAGGTTGCCAAGGGCATGGACGTGGCGTCCGCTCATACCGAACATCTTGGGGATAGAGGGACCGGTGATGTCGGCATCGAGGACGCCGACCTTGTGGCCGTGACGGGCAAGCTCGGTGGCGATGGCACCGGTGACAAACGACTTGCCGACACCGCCCTTGCCGGAAAGCACGGCGATGACGCGTTTGACCTCGGACAGCGTGTTCTCCTCAAATTGCGACGGCGACGTTTGTCCGCCGGCGGCCTGTGCATGCTCGCAACCCATGTATGACTCCTTTGTATATGTTGGGGCCGGGGCCCCGTGATGTGACACGAGCGTCATTGTACCCTCGTTTGCGAGCGGGAGTCATTTGCGATGCATTTGGGCCGAGCGTGCTTGCAATACGATGGGTCCAAGCGAATGGGCGGGCTTACTGAACTTTGCTGGCGAACTCGAGGTATTGCATGCGCTGCAGCTTGTCGATCGTCGAGGCGTATGGGCTGTCTTCAGATTCCAAGTCGTAGCGCAGCCCGTCGGCACCAAGGTAGCCGGCGACATTGATGGTGGGCACATCTGACCTTGTTGCAAGCAGGGCCTTTTGATAGTCGGTGAGCGGGGCGCCGATCTTATTAAGGGTAATGGCTGCAATCTCGTTTGCCCCGACGGTGTCGTAGACGTTGAACTCGGTATTGCCGGCGATTTCATAGTTAGCCCAGACAAAATATGTCGACTGATAGATACGGAAAGCGTGGCTTGCCGTATCTTCCTGAGGGTACAGCTCGTCGTTGAGAGTCGTTGCGGCGCTCGGCTGATGGTCGCCAAAAAAGACAAGGACAACCGGTCTGCCGATATTGCGGAGCTCGTTGATAAAGTACTCGAGGTCCCGGTCGGATGCGTCGATGCAGGTAAGATAGGTGTTGAGCGCGCTATTGGCACCCTCGCTGGCTCCCTCGACCCAATAGTTTGTCAGCTCCTCGGCGGGAACGGTGCCATAGTCGTAGCCGCCGTGATTTTGCATCGTGACGTCAAAGATGAACTGCGGGGCTTCGTCGGTTCTAAGCAGGTCGAGTATCTTGTCGTAGGTGGCGTAGTCGCATACGCCGGCATGGTAACAGGGCGCACCTTCGAAATCGCCGATTGAAAGAAAGTCTCCAAAGCCCAGCTGCTGATAGATTTTATCTCGATGGTAGTTGACGGGGTTTTGCGGGTGCATAGCGGTAGCGGTATACCCAAGCTCCTTAAGGTCCTTTGCCAGGCTGTTGACGCCATTCATCTGATATAGCTGATAGGGGATTTTGCCTAATCCGACAAAGGCCGTTGTCGCTCCGGTCAAAAATTCGAATTCGGAGTTCGCCGTTCCGCCACCGGCGACCGAAGCGAGCATGGTGCCGCGAACAAGTGTGTCGGGAAGCGAGTTGTAGAATGCGGGGCCGGTGTACCCGGCCGCCTGGAGCTGCTCAAAGCACGAAAGGTCGCTAAAACTCTCATTCATGACGGCAACAATCGTCGGCTTGATTTCATTGAACTGGGCAACGGCCGCCGCGCGCTGCTCGCTCGAGCCATACGTGCTGTCGTAGGTGGCGGCGAGCTCCTGCTCGATGCTCTGCGCCTCATCGGGCGTATAGTCTTCGGGCTTCTCAATGGGCAACTCGTTGACCATTTCGGTGAACGAAGTGATAAAACCCTGAGACGCATACGTGGTGATGGGCTGCCAACGGTCAAATCCAAAATTCAGCGCCTGCTCCAAGTCGATGCTGGAAAAGCCCGAGAGCCCCACAACGGTCACTAGCAGAAAAGCGCAG
Organism: uncultured Collinsella sp.; assembly: GCA_902488525.1. Lineage (GTDB taxonomy): Bacteria > Actinomycetota > Coriobacteriia > Coriobacteriales > Coriobacteriaceae > Collinsella. The sequence goes on along the minus strand of CABTWP010000065.1, from coordinate 2,811 downwards.
AGGTTAGCGGCGATTGCGGGGAAGACATGGGTGGGCGTACGGAGCTTTCTCGGTCGGATAAGCGAAAGAAGCCCCAGGGAAATCTCCAGCAGGGCTAGAGAGGTTACGATTCCGGCGGTAAAGGTAAACTCGTATCCCTCGCTCACTTCCATTGCGGTGCCAAGGGCCAAGATATCGCTTGGCAGGATGGCCTCGCCTTTAAACGTTATGACGAAGTGCTCGGCAATGCCAAGGATGCAACAGGCGACGGGCACGAGGGCCATGACGCCTCCATGACGCTGTCCCAGCAAATAAAGGGAGAGCAGAACCGTCGCGAGCAGCCCGACGGAAAACCCGAATGAGTTGGCGGGAATGCGATAGAACGTTTCGTTACAGGCAATTTCGAGTGAAACGAACGAGAGCGCTGAAACAGCGGCGATGACAAGGATGTCACGGCAAATACAGGCAACCGTTCCCGTCGCAAGATCGGTTTGGTCGATAAGTCCCGAAACCAAGGGCTCGACAAGAAGTATGACGGCGGTAGCACCGAGCGCCGAATAAGAAAGGACCCATAGGGAATTGTCCTCATTTACGAGCAATTGATTCGTAATCCATGCAGCTACCATGCCGAGCGGGATGAGGAGCGTCGCGCACCAAAAGACGCGGGCAATGGGCGGCTTTTCATTGTGTTTGATTGAAAAATATACGCGCACCACGACGATGGCCACGATAAGGACGGCGATGAATATGGGCAGATTGGCCATGTCGCTCGAAGTGATTTCAAGGGGGATATCTTCGGTCATGGACGTTCCTCTGTTACGGCAAATTAAGTTCAGTATTAGATTACTGTAACCTTTCCACGGCATTTCGAGAAACAAAGCGCCCGATACGCAAAGCTAAAGGTCTGCGAATCTTGTATTACGAACATCTGTGCGCGTCGAGTGCGCTAAACTCATCGACAGTATGATTCGATGCAATAGGAGGCAAGGAGCTTCCATGTCTGATTCTTCTATCGTTATTCGCGGCGCTCGTGAGCACAACCTCCGTGATATCGATGTTTCCATTCCGCGTGACCAACTCGTGGTCATTACCGGTCTTTCTGGCTCGGGCAAGAGTTCGCTGGCATTTGACACTATCTATGCCGAGGGCCAGCGTCGATACGTCGAGAGTCTTTCGAGCTATGCGCGCCAGTTCTTGGGCCAGATGGACAAACCCGACTTGGATTCAATCGACGGCCTTTCGCCGGCGGTGTCGATCGACCAAAAGACGACGTCTAAAAACCCTCGCTCGACGGTTGGCACCGTAACCGAGATTTATGACTATCTGCGCCTGCTGTTCGCCCGTGTGGGCACCCCGCACTGTCCCGAATGCGGCCGCGTCATTGAGCGCCAGACGACCGACCAGGTTGCCGACAAGGTCTTGGCGGCGGGGGAGGGCCGCCGCGCGTTTGTGCTGGCACCGGTGGTGCGCGGGCGAAAAGGCGAGTACACCAAACTGTTTGAGGACCTTCGCGCCGAGGGCTTTAGCCGCGTGCGTGTCGACGGTGAAGTGCGCTCGCTCGACGATCCGATCGATCTGGATAAGAAATTCAAGCACGATATCGAGGTCGTGGTCGATCGCATCGTGATCCGTGAGAATTCTCTGGGCCGTATCGCCGAGTCTGTTGAGCAGGCGACCGCGCTGGCTCACGGCAATGTAAACGTGTACATGCTGCCCGATCGTGATGCTCCCGAGGGGACCGAGGGCGAGCTGCTGGAGTATTCGTTGGCCTTGGCGTGCCCGGAGCATGGACACTCCATTGACGATCTTCAGCCGCGTGATTTTTCGTTTAACGCTCCCTATGGCGCATGTTCTGAGTGCGACGGCCTGGGCTTTAAGAAAACCGTTGATGCCGAGGCGCTGATCGAGGACCCCTCGAAGTCCATTGCCGACGGAGTCTTTGGTAGCCTGTTTGGCAATTCGAACTACTATCCGCAGATTTTTGCTGCGGTCTGCAAACACTTTAAGGTGAGCGCCGATACGCCGTGGGAGGACTTGCCCCCTCGCGTGCGTCGTGCATTCTTGGATGGCCTGGGCGATACGAAGATCTCGGTCGACTACCAAAAGCTCGACGGACGTCGCAGCCAGTGGGATACCAAGTTTTCGGGCGTTCGCAACATCCTGTACGAACGCTATACCGAGACGACGAACGAGAACACCAAGGCGCGCCTGGAGAAGTACATTCGCGAGGAGCCGTGCTCGAGCTGCCATGGCGCTCGCCTGCGCCCTGAGATGCTCGCCGTCACCGTGGGCGGCAAGTCCATTTATGAGGTTTGCTGCCTGTCGTGCCGCGAGTCGCTCGAGTTTTTTGAGGGCCTGGAACTCACCGAGCGCCAACAGTTTATCGGCGGCCGTATCGTCAAGGAAATCCTGGAGCGCTTGCGTTTTCTGGTCGATGTCGGACTTGACTATCTGACCCTCGACCGGGCCTCGGCGACGCTTTCCGGTGGCGAGGCACAGCGTATTCGACTGGCAACGCAGATCGGCGCGGGTCTCATGGGCGTGCTCTATATTCTGGACGAGCCCTCGATCGGTCTTCATCAGCGTGACAACGAGCGCCTGATCAAGACGCTCGAGCGCCTGCGCGATATCGGCAATACCGTTATCGTTGTCGAACACGACGAGGATACAATCCGTGCCGCCGACTACGTGATCGACATGGGGCCCGGCGCCGGCGTCAACGGCGGACACGTAGTCGCGGCGGGAACGCCTGCCGATATCATGGCGTGTCCTGAGTCGATGACGGGCGCTTATCTGACCGGCAAACGAATGATCCGGGTGCCTGATGAACGG
>CABTWP010000064.1 GCA_902488525.1 uncultured Collinsella sp. | reverse complement strand
CCGTTCAGTTTGACCTTGCCAACGTGCTGGCTGAAGAGGCGATCTTGTCTTCACTCTGGTCTTGCGAGGTTGCCTGACCGGTGTCCGCAGACGTGGCAGCCGCACCCGTCGCATCGCTTTGCTCGGCAACGACTTGGGTAGTATCACCCTGCATCATCTCGGCGAACGCCTGCGGCGGCACCGAGCCGACCGTCATCGTCAGAGCCAAACCCGCGGTAATGGCCGCGTTGACATGCCTTCTGTTCATGTTTCCTCCCGACACGCTCAACGGACCAAACAGCACAGGTCCGATTGGCAAGTTAAGTTGAGCGTATCCTTCGCCAATGGAGGTTTGCAATATGCTATAGGTTAAGCGGCATAAATGGTTTCGTAAACGGGCACCCAAGCGCAGCTAATTTAGGACGGGGCTTTTGAGTTGCGGTGATATACGGACTGTTTGAGGCTTCTGGCTTGTAAAACAGTCCGTATTTCACCGCAACTGCTGAGGGGATGGGTTAGCGAAGCAGGCCGGCAACTTCGCCGGCTAGAGTGATGGTACCGGCTGCTACGAAGGGCTCGCCTGCGGCATCGAAGGCAGCGAGGGCCTCGGACACGCTCGGGTATACGCCCGCAAGCTTATCGGCGTCCACCAGGGCGGCGAGCTCCTCTGCCGGCAAGGCGCGATCGGAATCGGTCTGGGTCACGACCACGCGCGGGAAAGCCGGGATCAGCACGTCGACGATGCCCGCCACGTCCTTGTCGGCCAGCGCGGCACACAGCAGCGTGGGGCGGTTCTCCACGCACGGATCGATCTCGTCCAGTGCGCTCACAAAGTTCTCGCAGCTCTGGGGGTTATGGCAGGCATCGATCAGCTTGAGCGGATCGGTTCCCAGCACATCAAATCGGCCCGGCGTGGGGCAGCCCATAAGCGACGCATCGAGCTTGTCATGGTCGAGCTCGCGGCCCAGATAGCCCTCGCACAGCATAATCGCGCACGCGGCATTCTGCGGCTGATAGGCCGGCTTGACCATGCTCGACGTATAGATCGCACGCGGCGTGGTGCAGCTAAACTCAACCGTATCGCCTACATGCGCCGGCACCTTGGTCGTCGTATGGCTCACCACGAGCGGCACAACGCCGCACTCGCGGCAACGGGCATCCATCACGCGCTGAACGCTCGGCTCGTGCGTGCCCTCGCCCAGCACAACCAAGCGCCCGGGCTTGATGACGGCAGCCTTCTCCCCCGCAATGGCCTCGAGCGTGTCGCCCAGGATGCGCGTGTGGTCGAGCCCGATGCCGGTGATGGCAACGGCGACGGGATCGGTCGCACTCGTGGCGTCCCAACGGCCGCCCATGCCGACCTCGAGCACAGCAACGTCCACTGCAGCCTCGGCAAACACCACCAGCGCGGCAGCCGTCAGCAGGTCAAACGGTGTGATGGTATAGGCGCGCTCCCCCGCCGACACACGGTGCGCATTCACGCGGCGCCCCGCCTCGACAGCTGCCGAAACGCCACGGGCAAACGCCTCGTCGCTCACAATGCACCCATCGACCTCCATGCGCTCGGGATAGCGCACCAGCTGCGGCGACGTATACAGCGCGGTCTTGAGTCCCTCACCACGAAGAATGGCAGCCGAAAAACGCGTCGTCGAAGTCTTGCCATTGGTACCGGCAACCTGAATGCAATCAAAGTACTCGTCCGGACGCCCCAGCTCATCGAGCATATCGACAACCGTCTCAAGCAGAGGCCCAGCATCCCCAGAAATCCGCCCCGTATCAGCAGCAAGCCCAACAGCCTCATCAAACGAAAGCAACTCAAACGAGAACGGCACAGAATACGACCCAGAACGCTTAGCCATAACCCAAAGTCCCCCATAACAGAAAAAGAGGCTCATCAAAAAGAATGAGCCCCTCGCGTTGACAATATCAGCCTTTATCCGCTTGCAGCGAGCTCAAGGCCACAACCCAGTGGCCCTAACCGGCAGGCAGCGGACGCCCCCGTAACCGCCATGGGAGCGGTTTGGGGCTTTGCTCGATACAAGTTCCGCACGAGCCGAAGGCCACTTAATGTGGCCTTCGTGCGAGCAGGACTGTTCGCAGTAGCGAGCAATGCCCCAAACCGCGTCCCCCAGTAAACCTTACGAGAAGTCAGCAACCTGCGAGGTCAGCGCCGCCAGGATCTCCTTGAGCTCAGCTGCACGGTCCCTCTTCTTCTGGACCACCGCGGGCGCGGCCTTGGCCACAAAGCCCTCGTTGGCGAGCGTCTTCTCGCAGCCGGCAAGCTCCTTCTGAGCCGCGGCGATCTCCTTCTCAAGACGTGCCTTCTCGGCCGAAAGGTCAACCTTGCCCTCGAGCACCACAAAGGCCTCGACGCCGCTGTCGACCACGGCGATGCTCGCGGCCGGCTTCTCGACATCGGTACCCATGACCAGCGAAGCGGTGTTCGCCAGCGGCTCAATGGTCGAACGCAGGCTCTCGAGCTTCTCGATGTCCTCGGCACCGGCGCGCACGACCACGTCGAGCTCGGCCTTGGGGCTCAAACGATAACGCGAACGCGTGGCGCGGGCGGCGGAAACGACGGCGCGGCACAGCTCAAACGCGCGCTCGGCGTCCTCGTCAACATACTTGGCGTAGTCGGCGGGCTCGGGCCACTTGGCGATCATGAGCGCCTCGGCGCGATCCACGTTGCCCTCGGCGTCCAGGTCGAGCACGCTCGCCGGCATGTTGTCCCAGATCTCCTCGGTGACGAACGGCATGAGCGGGTGCATCAGGCGAATAGAGGTGTCGAGCACAAAGATCAGGTTGCGCTGAGCCTGCAGACGGCCCTCGCCCTTCAGACGAGCCTTAGTGACCTCGACGTACCAGTCGCAGACCTCGTTCCAGAAGAACTGCTGCACGCCGCGGGCCATATCGCCAAAGGTGTAGTTCTCAATACCCTCGGTGACCATCTGGACGGCCTTGGCCAGGCGGCTGAACATCCAAGCGTCGGCCGGCGTCTCAACGACGGGCTCGCCGGGCGTGTAGCCCTCCATGTTCATAAGCAGGAAGCGGCTGGCGTTCCAGATCTTGGTCACAAACGACTTGGCCTGGTCGGTACGCGGGCTGTCGATAAGCTTCTTGGTCTTCTTGTCGATGTTCGCGTCGAACTTGACGTCCTGGTTGTTGGTGCACAGCGTGAGCAGGTTGTAGCGCATGGCGTCGGCGCCGTACATGCCAATGAGGTCCATGGGGTCAACGCCGTTGCCCTTGGACTTGGACATACGGCTTCCGTCCTTGGCAAGGATCGTCGGGTAGATGACGACGTCCTTAAACGGCACCTCGTCCAGGAAGTACAGCGAGCTCATGACCATGCGGGCGACCCACAGCGCGATGATGTCGCGCGCGGTGACGAGCGCCGTCGTGGGGTGATGTCCCTCGAGCAGCTCCGGCTTTTGCGGCCAGCCCTGCGTGGCAAAGGTCCACAGCTGCGAGCTGAACCAGGTGTCCAGCACGTTCTCGTCCTGATGCACATGATGGCCGCCGCACTTGGGGCACACGTCGGTGTCCTCGGTCAGGGCGTCCTCCCAGCCGCAGTCCTCGCAGTAGAACACGGGAATGCGGTGGCCCCACCACAGCTGGCGGCTGATGCACCAGTCCTTGAGGTTCTCCATCCAGGTCGTGTAGGTCTGCGTCCAGCGCGCGGGGTGGAAGGTGACCTTGCCGGAGTTGACGGCGTCGAGCGCCGGCCCTTTGAGCTTGTCGACGGCCACAAACCACTGCTCGGACAGCCACGGCTCAAGCGCGGCGTCGCAACGATAGCAGTGCATGACAGAGTGATCGAGGTCCTCGACGTGATCGAGCAGGTCGTGCTCCTCAAACCACTTGATGACGGCCTCGCGGCACTCCTCGCGGGTCATGCCGGTGAACTCGCCATAGCCCTCGACGACCACCGCGTGCTCGTCGAAGATATTGATCTGCGGCAGGTCGTGAGCCTGACCCATGGCGTAGTCGTTGGGGTCGTGGGCCGGGGTGACCTTAACGAAGCCGGATCCAAAGTTGGCGTCGACATGCCAATCCTCAAAGATGGGGATCTCGCGGTCGACGATGGGGAGCTTGACGGTCTTGCCCACGAATGCGGCCTTCTCGGGGTCCTTCGGGGAAACGGCAACGCCCGTGTCGCCGAGCATGGTCTCGGGGCGCGTGGTGGCAACGACGATGTAGTCCTGGCCGTTGACCGGCTCGGTCAACGGGTAGCGCAGGTGCCACAGGTGGCCCTTCTCGTCCTTATACTCGGCCTCGTCGTCCGAGATGGCGGTGGTGCAGTTGGGGCACCAGTTGACGATGCGCTTGCCGCGGTAGATCAGGCCGTCGTGGTACCAGTCGCAGAAGACCTTACGCACGGCCTGGGCGTAGTCCTCGTCCATGGTGAAGCGCTCGTTGTCGAAGTCGACGGAGCAGCCCATGCGCTTGATCTGCTCGACGATGATGCCGCCGTACTCGTGGGTCCAGTCCCAGCAGGCGTCGACGAACTTGTCACGGCCGATCTCCAGGCGGCTGATGCCCTCGCTCTTCAGCTTCTTGTCGACCTTGGTCTGCGTGGCGATACCGGCGTGATCGGTGCCGAGCACCCAGCGCGTGGACTTGCCGCGCATGCGGGCCATACGGATGATGGCGTCCTGGATGGAGTCGTCGGTGGCGTGGCCCATGTGGAGCTTGCCGGTCACGTTGGGAGGCGGAATGGTGACGGTGCAGTCGCCCACGCCCTCACGGCGCTTGTAGTAGCCGCCGTCGAGCCACTTCTGCAGGATCGCCGGCTCGTTGGTCGACGGATCGTAGTTCTTGGGCATTTCTTCCATATATCTCTCCCGTCCCACCGGCGTGTCCGCCTGCTTGGTTTTCGCTCGGTCAGGTCCTGGCTCGCACGAAGAGCACATTTAGTGCTCTTCGGCTCGTGCGGAATCTACGAAAACCAAGCAGGCGGACACGCCTTAGGTATCGATTACTTCAGTCTGATATGACTTCGCTGAGGCTTAAACAAACACACAGAATAACACAGGTAGTTGGGGTTATTGCGTATATATAAAATAGCCTCCGACCGCAAGTGGTCGGAGGCTATTTGCAAGCACGTTTTAGGCTGGTTTAGCCGTAGATGCGCTGGGGCTGCTCTTCGCCCTTTACGGAGGCTTCGGTTACGACGACCTTGGCTACGCCTTCCTCGCTGGGGAGGTCGAACATCGTCTGCTGCAGCACGTCTTCGCAGATGGCGCGCAGGCCTCGGGCGCCGGTCTTGCGGGCGAGCGCCATGCGGGCGATCTCGTGCAGGGCTGCGTCCTCAAACTCAAGCTCAACATCCTCGAGCTGGAACATCTTGCGGTACTGGCGCACCACGGCGTTCTTGGGCTCGGTCAGGATCGACACCAAGTCGTCCTCGTCGAGTGCCTGCGTCTGGGTGACGACGGGCGTACGGCCAACGAACTCGGGAATCATGCCAAAGGCGTTGAGGTCCTGCGGGAGCACCTGGCGCAGCAGATCGTTCTCGTCGACCGAGGTAGGGCCGGCGATCTCGGAGTTAAAGCCCACGCCCTTGTTGCCCACGCGGTCGGCGATGATCTTGTCCAGGCCCACAAAGGCACCGCCACAGATGAACAGGATATTGGTCGTGTCGATCTGCAGCAGCTCCTGCTGGGGATGCTTGCGGCCGCCGGTGGGCGGAACGCTTGCCACCGTGCCCTCAAGAATCTTAAGCAGCGCCTGCTGAACGCCCTCACCCGAAACATCGCGGGTGATGGAGAGGTTCTCGGCCTTGCGGGCGATCTTGTCGATCTCGTCCACATAGATGATGCCCACCTGCGCGCGCTCGATGTCGCCGTCGGCGGCGTTGATGAGCTTGAGCAGGATGTTCTCCACGTCCTCGCCAACGTAGCCAGCCTCGGTGAGCGCGGTGGCGTCGGCTATGGCAAACGGCACCTCGAGGATGCGCGCGAGCGTCTGGGCCAGCAGGGTCTTACCGGTACCGGTGGGACCGAGCAGCAAAATGTTGGACTTGGCGAGCTCCACCTCGTCCATATCATCGTCGAGCTGCGAATCCAAGCCGTCGTCAAAGGCCGTAAGCGCAGCGCCACCTTCGATGACGCGGCGGTAGTGGTTGTACACGGCAACCGACATGGCACGCTTGGCGTCCTCCTGGCCCATGACATAGGCCGAAAGCTCGTCATAGATCTCGTGCGGCGTCGGCACGTGCGTGATGACCTGGCGGTCGTCCTCGAGCTCAAAGCCCTCGGTCTCGGGGTCCACGGCGGGCTGCCCAGCAGCCTGGCCGTGGTCGTTGAGGAAGCCCGGCAGCTTGCCGTTGCGGGCCGCGTCCATAAAGTCCGAAGCCAGCGACTCCTCCAGAATCTCGGAACAGGCGGCGACGCACTCGTCACAGATAAAGATGTTGGTCGGGCCCTTTACGAGGCGACGAACCTGGCCCTGTTCTTTTCCGCAAAAGGAGCAGCGGATGGGGTTGCCGTTCTCGTCAAAGTTGTCCTGCATGTTACCGGCCATCCTAGGCGTCCTTCGCGGCGAGGTCGCGCGAGGTGACGATTCGGTCGATCAGGCCGTAGTCGAGGGCCTCGGCAGCGGTCAGGTAGTTGTCGCGCTCGGTGTCGGCTTGGACCTTCTCGATGGGCTGGCCCGAGGCATCGGACAGGATCTGATTGAGCTCGCGGCGAGTCTTCTTGATCTCCTCGGCCACGATCTCGATCTCGGTCTGCTGGCCCTGGGCACCGCCGCTGGGCTGGTGAATCATAACCTTGGAGTGCGGCAGGCAGAAGCGCTTGCCCTTGGCGCCGGCCGAAAGCAGCACAGCGGCCATAGACGCGGCCATACCGACGCAGATGGTCGAGACCTGCGGCTTAATGAAGTTCATAGTGTCCAGAATCGCCAGGCCGGAGTAGACCTCGCCGCCGGGCGAATTGATGTAGAGCGAGATATCCTTCTCGGCATCCTGGCTCTCAAGATGCAGCAGCTGGGCAACGACCAGGTTGGCGCTGACGGAGTTGATCTCCTCGCCCAAGAAGATGATGCGGTCGTTGAGCAGGCGCGAATAGATATCGTAGCTGCGCTCGCCGCGCGGCGTCTGCTCGATAACGTATGGCACGAGGGCGGAATCGAACTTAGCGATCATACGCATCTCCATTTCTCTCTTGCGGACCAAATTGGTTCTAGATAAACGTACGGTGCCCGCATGCTATGCATTGGCTGGCACCGTACGAAGCAACCGGATAACCGGTGTATAACTTTACCCCATCACGAGCGCATCCATGCGCTCGCGGGAAAGGTGGCGAGAATTACTCGGCGTCCTTGGCGGTCTCATCGACCTCGGTCACCTTGGCGTTCTCGACCAGGTGGTCGACGGCCTTGGAGCGACGGATGGACTCGCGGACGGCAGGCATGCGGCCATCGGCGATGAACTCAGCCTTGGAAGCCTCGACGTCCTTGACGCCGGCCTTCTCGAACTCGGCGTTGATGTCGTCCTCGGTGACCTCGATCTTGAGCTCACGGGCGAGAGCGTCGAGCGCCAGGGACTCACGGGCAACGTCGTTGGCCTGCTTGTGCAGGTCGCCGATGAACTGCTCCATGGTCAGACCGGAAGCGGGCAACCAGGTGTCCAGCGTCATGCCACGGGCAGCGAGGTTGGACAGGAAGTTCTGGCCAAGCTCCTCAAAGACGGACTGCTCGTAGTCGGCATCCATCTCGTCGAGCTGCAGGCGCTCGGCGAGAGCGGAGACGCAACGGTTCTCCTTCTCGGCCGGCAGGCGGGAAGCCTTGTCCTGCTCAATCTCGAGCTTGATGGCGTCGCGCATAGCATCGATGCTGTCGAAGCCAAAGTCGGACTTGACGAGCTCGTCGGTGAGCTCGGGGGTGTTGCGGACCTTGATGCCCTTGACGGTGACCTCGACGGTGTGGGTCTCGGCCTCCTCGCCCTCCTCGACCTCGTCGGTCCAGGTGACGGTCTTGACGTCGTCAACGTTGGCGCCGATCAGGGCCTCGTTGAACTCGGCAGGGTTGCTGTCGCTGCCGGCGATGAGCATGCGGCCCTCGGCGGCGAAGTTGTCGGCGTTCTCGACGGCCTTGAGGTCGACGGTAACGTAGTCCTCGGCCTCGACGGCGCGACCCTCGACGTCCTCGAAGGTGGCACGGTAGTTGAGGAGCATCTCGACCTGGTTGTTGATCTCGGACTCGGTGACCTCCGCAGGAGGCATCTCGATCTCGACGGCGTCGAAGGAGGAGAGCTCAGCGGCAGGACGCAGGGAGAACTCGACGGTGTAGGTGTAGTCCTCGTGATCCTTGGCGAGGTCGAGCTCCTTGTAGTCACCGTTCTTGGTGGGGACGATGTCCAGCTCGTTGAGGACGACGGGCTCGTTGGCGGCGATCAGGTCGTTGGTGGCCTGAGCGAGGGTAGCCTCGGCGCCAAGAGCAGAGTCGATGACCGGACGGGGGGCCTTGCCGGCGCGGAAGCCCGGGAAGCGGTACTTCTTGGCGGTGTCCTTGTAGGCCTTCTTGATCGCGGCGTCGACGTCGGCGGCCGGGATGGTGACCGTAGCGGTGAGCTTGGCGTCCTTGACGTCAGAAGCGGTGATGTTCAACACGTTCCTCCTCATACTGCCCAGCTTATCTGAGGTGCTGGTACCTTTATGCAACAAAGAGTCGCGACGGCGGGAGCCGACGCAGGTGCGTTGGTGCGGGCGAAAGGACTCGAACCTTCACGGGAATCCCACCAGAACCTAAATCTGGCGCGTCT
>CABTWP010000063.1 GCA_902488525.1 uncultured Collinsella sp. | reverse complement strand
GGGCGCTGAGAGGCCAGCGCGGAGTCGAGACCGCCAAAATGGGTTCGTTTGTGGCGGTCTCGACGTTTGCCCAGATAAACCCTGCCAAAATAAACCTGTCCCTTTTTGGTAGGTTTGGAAGATGAGGCTGGGATGGACAAGGCTGAGTTGCGACGGGCGATGATTGCTCGGCGCGATGCTCTCGATTTGGATGTGCGGGCGGCAAAGTCCGCCGCTATCTGTGCGCGGCTTGTTGAGCTGTTGGATCGCTCGGATGCCGCGGCGCCGCGCATCGTTGCCGTCTATGCCGCGATGGGTTCCGAAGTCGATCCAGCCGCGTTTGCCGCAGCGGCCGCCAAACGCGGCTGGCGCGTGGCCTATCCGTGCATGTTCTCGGCAACAGACGCCGCAGCTTGTGGCCAGCGCATGTGCATGCGGGCAGTTGCCGCCGGCGATGCGTCCTCGGCTCCGTTTATCGGCCACCCCACGCGAGCCTTTGCGGCCACGGACATCGACAGTAGCCGCTTCCCTATCGTGCCTGCCGAAGCTCTCGACATGATCGTCGTACCGCTTGTAGCCTTCGACCGCGCCGGCGCGCGCCTGGGCTACGGCGGCGGCTGCTATGACCGCTACCTGCCCATGCTCTCGCCCGCATGCCAAATCATCGGCATTGCCTTTGACGAGCAGCGTGTCGACCACGTTCCCACCGATGCGCACGACCTGCCGCTACCCCACATCGTCAGCGCCTAACCGCCGTTGTATCGCACCCGCAAGATGAGCGTGGAAAATCTCCCACTTTGGGCCCCCTTTCGAGCCAAAAGCGGGAGATTATCCACGTTCATTCCACAAGCGTCCAAAAATCCACGCTCGTGTGTCCGAAAATCCACGCTCAACCATTGCGCGTCCGATTATCCACGCTCGTCCGTCTGATTATCCACGCTCGTGCAGCCAAACGCCTTGCATCTGCCTCAGCACGCACGCGGCACGCCGGCGACTTTGAGCTTGCGATCGAGCTTTGTCAGATCCTTTAGGTCATCCCAGCACAAGCGCACAATCTTGCAGTTATCGAGCATCGAAAGCCTCGACTCGCGCTGGCGCTCGTCAAATTGCGCCTTTGCGAGCTTGCCCTCCTCCGCCGCCTGCTCGCTTTTAACGAATCCGTCGAACTCCCCAATAATCAACCGGTCACCCACGCGCCACAAATAGTCAACGCGATACGGCCTTCCCGGCTCAACCGGATCGAACAGCTCAACTTGCAGCTCCGGAACCTGCCAGCCGCGCTCGATCATCAGCGCCCGCGCCTTGGACTCGCCGCCGCTTTCCGACAGGCCGTCGGCACACCGTGCAACCCTGCGCGCCGTCACAACACCGCGGCGATTCAAGCCAAGCTTGTTAACTGCCTCAATGAGATGCTCCTTCGACAAAAGCTGCTCATGGAGCGCCGAGTCCGCAATGATCAGCCCTTCGACAAACGATGCATCGACCAGGCAATCCGCAATCGTTTGATCGATATCGGTCACGGCAATATTCATCTGTCTTGCCCGTGTTCGATAAGCATACCGATGACGAATGACCTGAGAGCCCGGCGTCGTCGATTGCGCCGGCGCCACGGCAATATGGATGTGCGTCAAATTGGCATACGAAACCGAGAGGCCATAGATAACAGCCGCCGTATAGGAGCAAAACGTCCAGTCGGGGTGCTTTTGCGCAAGCGCCCGCACCCGATGCAGATAACGCTGCCGAAACTTGAGCTCGGACCAGTATTCCGGACGCGCATACAGCCCCGGCATGACCGCTTCGAGGCTTCCCGCCTCCACCCGCCGCTCAATCTGCTTTGCCTCCGCCGTCGTGCGCGCGTACACGCAGCTCATCTGCTGCTCGCACCCTTTAATGTGGCATGTGAGTCTTTGATTCGCCGTCATGTTTGCCATGTCGCCTCCAAACTCTTGGAACGGCGCAAACGTACCAGACGGTTTCATGCGAAGTCTGACCAAATGCTGTCCAGCAGCTGACCAAATGCTTGACGGTTTTGGACGTTTTAGGCTGATGACTTATATCTGCAGGTAGAAGCCTTGCCAAGAGGTCCCTGTCTCCACATTTTGAGGCCTTGGTCCATTGGATTATCAGAAAGAAAAACCCGTCGAGATTCAAGACTACGCCAAATGCGACTTTGCCTCTGCATGCACCGTCTCTTAGCCGAGCCATCGGCATCTACATGCCTAAAAAATGAGCGTGGATAATCTCCCGTTTTGAGCCTAGTTTTGAGCCAAAAGTGGGAGATTATCCACGCTCGATTTGTAAACGTCCGAAAATCCACGCTCGTGTGTCCGAAAATCCACGTTCGTCACGCTGCGAGCACAGCAACGGCCGCAGCAGCAACCACAGCTACAGCCGCAGCCTAATGCTCCTCGCCGGCGCGGGCCAGGTCGTAGGGCGTGGTCTGGTAGACGTAGTAGTTGAGCCAGTTGGTGTAGAACAGCTGAGCCTGGCTGCGCCAGACGTTACGCGGCTCGGCGGTGGGGTCGTCACCTGGGAAGTAATGCGCCGGCACCTGGGGGTTGAGCCCGCGCTTCACGTCGCGCTCGTACTCCAAGCGCAACGTGTCGGTATCGTACTCGGGATGGCCAAAGACAAAGAAGCGGCGGCTGTCGGTCGACTTGACGATGTACAAGCCCACCTCGTCGGACACGGCCACGACCTCAAGCTGCGGCTCGGCCTCCACGTCCTCGCGGCGCACATCGGTGTTGCGCGAATGCACGGCATAGAAACGGTCGTCGAAGCCGCGGACCAGCGGGCTTTGCGGCTTCACCAGATAATGCTCGAACACACCGCTCGCCTTTGCCGGCAGGTCGTACTTCTGGATACCGTAATGATGGTACAGGCCAGCCTGCGCGCCCCAACAAATGTGCAGCGTAGAGTGCACGTGCGTGGTGGACCAATCCATGATCTGGCAGAGCTCGGGCCAGTAGTCGACCTCTTCGAACGGCATCTGCTCCACCGGCGCGCCCGTGATGATCAGGCCGTCGTAGTGGATGTCGCGGATGTCGTCGAACGTGCGGTAGAACGTCTCCAGGTGGCCGGCGCTCACGTGCGTGGCCTCGTGCGTTTTCGTGCGCAGCAGGTCCACCTCCACCTGCAGCGGCGTGTTGGAGAGCTTGCGCATGATCTGCGTCTCGGTGGCAATCTTGGTGGGCATGAGGTTGAGGATGAGCACGCGCAGCGGACGGATGTCCTGGTGCAGCGCGCGGTACTCGGTCATGACAAAGATGTTCTCGCTCTCGAGCTGCGCGGCGGCAGGGAGGGCGTCGGGGATGCGAATGGGCATGGATGCTCCTTACGAGTCAGTTGCAGCTATGGTACAACGACCGGCCCCATCCGCGCGAGCACATCGCCCAGCGATGCCGTCAGCGGCCCAAATCACTCCAAAAGTAGAGATTAAGGCATGTCCAAAAATCTACGGCGCTTTAGCCTAGCAAAGTGGCAGCAGGACGCTACAATGGTTCGACGCGAAAAACTCGGCCGAAAGGATACGTATATGTACCAGACGCGTAAGATCGGTGTGGTCGGCCAGGGCCACGTAGGAGCACATGTCGCCAACAGCCTGCTCATGCAGGGCATTGCCGATGAGCTGTACCTGTGCGATATCAACGAGGCCAAAGTGACGTCCGAGGTCCAGGACCTGCGCGACTCCCTTTCGTTTGTCCCGTACAACGCCAAGATCGTCAACTGCTACGACCACTACGAGGAGCTTGCCTGCTGCGACGTCATCGTCAACGCTGCCGGCAAGGTCGCGCTGGCCGCCGGCAACCGCGACGGCGAGCTGTTCTTTACCACCGACGCCGCCCGCTCCTTTGCCAAGCGCATCGTCGACGCCGGCTTTGACGGCATCTTCGTGAGCATCTCCAACCCCTGCGACGTCGTGTGCACCGAGCTGTGGCATCTGACCGGCTACGATCCCAAGAAGATCATCGGCTCGGGCTGCGGCCTGGACTCCGCCCGCCTGCGCACCGAGATCTCCAAGAAGGTCGGCGTGAGCCCCAAGTCCATTGACGCCTACATGATCGGCGAGCACGGCTTTAGCCAGCTGGCCGCCTTTAAGGCCGCGACCATCGCCGGCAAGAGCCTCGACGAGCTCCAGACCGAGAACCCCGACAAGTACGCCTTCGACCACATGGAGATCGAGGAGCTCGCGCGCAAGGGCGGCTACGTAACCTACCAGGGCAAGCAGTGCACCGAGTACGCCGTTGCCAACTCCGCCGCGCGCGTCTGCGCCGCCGTGCTGCACAACGAGCACGCCGTGCTTTCGGCCTCTACGCTTATGACCGGCCAGTATGGCGAGGAGGGTATCTTTACCTCCCTGCCGTGCGTGATCGGTGCCGAGGGCGTCGAGGAGGTCTACACACTCGACCTTTCCGAGCACGAACTCGAGGGCTTCCACAAGAGCTGCCAGCACATCCGCGACAACATCGCCCAACTCGACTGGTGGGATGCCGAGGCCTACGACGCAAAGTAAGCCGCTGGCTGCCGCAACCTTGCGAATCTATGCGCGATACTAAGCGGGCCGCGCCGGAAACCCACCGGCGCGGCCCGCTTTTTACGCACGCTGTTCGCTTGCGAATCGAAGGTGAATGCTTTTCCCGTTACCTAGTACTGCTCGATGCCCATGTAGCGACGAATCTCGGGGCTGTGGTCGAACACCTTTCCGCGGGCGGCGCGCAGCTCGCAGCTCATGTTGTAGAAGAAGATCGGCTCCAGGTACGAACGCACGCTGACGGGCACCTCGCCCACGCCGTACTCGAGTGCATCGAGCACCATGATCGTGTCGGTGTGCGTGTTGAGGAACGCCAGCGCGCGCTCCTCCATGGGGCGGCACTCGCCCGATCCGAGCTGCACAAAGTAGAACACGCCGGGCTCGGTAGCCTCGAAAGGACCGTGGAAATACTCGCCGGAGTGGATGTAGCAGCAGTGCTGCCACTGCATCTCCATAAGCGAGCAAATCGCCATGGCGTAGGTCTGGCTAAAGTTGGGGCCGGATCCCAGAATATAGAAGAACTCGTGCTGCTGGCAGAGCTCGGCAAAACGGGCACCCAGCTCGGCGTTGACCTTCTCGCGCGCGGCGGGCAGCAGCGCGTCCATCTGCTTAAGACCCTCGTACATGTCGGCGAGTGCCTCGTAGCCTTCCTGCTGGTCGAGCAGCTCGGCGGCGATCAGAGCGCCGATACCCTGAGGCACCTCGGCCTGCGGCACGCCCTCACCCCACGGATAGACCCAGGTAGTCCACTTGCCGTTGTCGATCTTTGAGCCCTCGCAGTCGGTAAGGGCAATGACCTCGGCACCGGCGGCCAGCGCCATCTCGCAGCCGTCGACGACCTCCTGCGTGTTGCCGCTGTGGCTGCAGGCGATGACGAGCGACTTCTCGCCAAGACTCTTGGGAGCCATCAGGCAAAACTCGCGCGCCGTGTAGACCGTCGAGGTAAACGTGGTGGCCTCACGCTTGAGCAGTTCGTTGGCCGGCATCAGGTCGATCATCGAACCGCCACAAGCGATCCAAAAGACGTTCTCGATCTTGCCCTTGCGCTCGATGATTTCCTGAACCAGATCATGTGCGTTCATGCTGATGCTCCTCCTTGTGGGGCGGCTTTGAACGACGACAGCTCGTACCTGCTGTCGTTCTATGTTGTCCTATTTATAGCACGTGTAACAACGCCCGTGAAGTCATCTCAGCAAATTTGTTCTATATTGTTCTATCTGTGGACGTTAGATGTCAAAGACGTAGCGCGAGCCCACGATCTTTTGGCGGCCGAGCAGTAGAGGGCGCCCGCCGGCGTCGGTAAAGTAGGCCTCCATATAGAAGAGCGGCTCGCCGACCGGCACCTCCAGCAGCGGGGCCGTCTGAGTATCGGCAAGCGCAATCTCCACGGTGCAGGGGTCGGACTTGAGCGGCGCGCGACCCGAATGCTCGGCAACGAGCGCAAAGATTGAGTTATCGGTGAGGTCCTCGTCGGCCAGCGTCTGCAGGTAGGGATGGTCGGCGAGCACAAAGGCGTTGTTCTCGAGCATGACGGGAATGCCGTCGGCCGTGCGCACGCGCTCGACCACGATAAGCTCGCAGCCGGGCTCCACGCCAAAGAACGCCGCATCCTCGTGCGTCGCCGCGACCACCGTGCGCGACACCAGACGCGCACCCGGCACCATGTCGTTGGCAGCGCAACCCTCGGAAAAGCTCTGAACGTCACCCTTCTGGACAATCTTGCGCTTGAGCTTGGGCGCGCACACGAACGTGCCCCTCCCCTGCTGGCGGTTGAGATACCCCGCGCGCGACAGCTCCTCGATGGCGCGGCGCACGGTGATGCGTCCCACGCCGTAGTACTTCGCGAGCTCCATCTCGGAAGGAATGCGCGAGCCGGATGCGTACACGCCACGCGCGATCTCGCCCTTTAGGTCGTCCATAACCTGCTGGTACAGCGGCACAGCGGACACCTCAGTGCGCTCGGTTTTATCATCGGATGCCATCGTTATGCTCCATTCCGTGCATGCTCGGACTCAAACTCTTCAATCGCCGCCATAAACTGCTCGCCAAAGGCGTCGGCCTTTTTCTCGCCGATGCCGTTGACCTGGATAAGCTCGTCGCGCGTCTGTGGGCGTAGGCGGCACAGGCCGCGCAGGGCCTTGTCGGAAAAGACCATGTACGGCGCCATCTCCAGCTCCGTCGAGATTTCCTTGCGGAGGGCACGCAGGCGCTCGAACAGCTCGGCATCGTCGCCAACACGCGGGCGCTGATCCAGCTCGGCCTCCTCGCGCAGCAGATCGACGGCGCGGCGGGCGCGGGCCGAGGCCTTGCGCTTGGACGCACGACGCTTAACGGTAAAGGCGAACGCCTCATCCTCGACCTCGACGGCACGCGGACCCAGCCCCACGACCGGGTACTGCCCCTGCGAGGTGGCCAGATAACCGCGGCCGCACAGCTGGCCGATGATGTCCTTGATGCGCCCGACCGATTCGCTCGACAGCTCACCGTAGCCGCGGTCCTCGTCCAGATGCATCTGGCGAATGCGCTCGGTGTTGCCGCCGTGGAGCACATCGGCGATGAGCGACTTGCCAAAGCGCATGGGACGCGTGGCCACGTAGCGCACGGCGGCGCGGGCCATATCGGTGACGTCCTCGACCTCGAACTGCGTGAGGCAGTTGCTGCAGTTGCCGCAGCTCTCGACGTCGTCCGTGGCGGTGCCGCCCGTACTGGCCGCGGCATGCTCGGCCGCGGCCTCGTCGCCAAAGTAGCGCAGCATGTATTCGCGCAGGCAGCCGGTGGTATTGCAGTAGCCCTCCATCTGGCTGAGCAGACGATATCGATTCTGGAGCGCCCACGCGCGCTGCTCGTCGTCGAGCGCCTCATCGGCAGCATCGCCGCGGTCGATCAGAAAGCGGCGCATGCGAAAATCGTTGCCGTTCCACAGCAAGTAGCAGCTGGCCGGGTCGCCATCGCGGCCGGCGCGGCCCGCCTCCTGGTAGTAGGCTTCGATGCTCTCGGGCACGTTGTTGTGGATCACGTAGCGCACGTTGGGCTTGTCGATGCCCATGCCAAAGGCGTTGGTGGCAACCATCACCTGGATATCGTCGTCGATAAAGGCGCGCTGGCTTTGGCGACGGGCGTCGTTGCCCATGCCGGCATGGTAGCGGCCAACGCGAATGCCGCTGGGGCCCAGCGCCTCGGCAAGCTCGCCCGCCAGCGCATCGACCGTCTTGCGGGTCGAGCAATACACGATACCGCTCTCGCTCGAATGCGCGATCACATAGTCGCGCACCCAGGCAGTCTTGGCCTTGTCGCCCATCTCCTCGCAACCAAAGTAGAGATTCTTGCGATCGAAGCCCGTCACCACCGTCGCAGGGTTTTGCAGGCCGAGCATCTGCTGAATATCCGCACGCACGCGTTCGGTCGCCGTGGCGGTAAACGCCGCCACGATGGGGCGCTGCGGCAGGGAATCGATGAACTCACGAATCTGCAGATAGGCGGGGCGGAAATCCTGACCCCATTGGCTTACGCAGTGGGCCTCGTCAATGGCCACGAGCGGCACGCCAATGCCGGCGGAACCCGCAGCCTCCTGCGCAAAGGCTAAAAAGCGCGGCTCGAGCAGACGCTCGGGCGCCACGTACATAAGCTGGTAGCGGCCCTCGCGCGCCCGCTTGAGCACGGTGTTTTGCTGGGCCGGGGTAAGGCTGGAGTTGAGATAGCTGGGGCGCGCACCCGCCGCGAGCAGCGCGCGGGTCTGGTCCTCCATAAGCGACAGCAGCGGACTTACCACAAAGGTGATGCCGGGCAGCATGAGCGCGGGCACCTGGTAGCAAATGGACTTGCCGGCGCCCGTGGGCATAACGCCCAGCGCATCGCGACCGGCAAGGATCGCATCGACCATGCGGTCCTGTCCCGGGCGAAATGAGGTGTAGCCAAAATAGGCGCCGAGCGTGTCGAGCGCCATCTGCTGCATGCTATCGGTCATGGTTTCCTAACGTTCAAGTCATCTGCCGCCGATTATACGCCGCCACGCGGACAGCAGCACACGGCCGCCGCCCAGACTAGTCGTTTAAGAACGCCCCCAACGGCTAAGGAGTGTCCCCAGGTGCCGGCAGAAAAGGAACGTCCCCAAGTGCCGGCCCGGCAACGCCGATGTTTTGGCGCGGACAGACACTATGACCCAATCCGAGGGCACTAAAAAGATAGGAGCCCCCGCTCGTGACCGCGGGTCGGGGCTGCGACAATGATGTTGAAGTGCCATAGGCGCAGCCGCGCCGCAACGAG
>CABTWP010000062.1 GCA_902488525.1 uncultured Collinsella sp. | reverse complement strand
TGACTGGAGTTCAGACGTGTGCTCTTCCGATCTGTGTCAGGGGTTCGATTCCCTTCCCCGCCACCTTGAATTGACTAGGACCTCTGCAAAGGGGTCCTTTTCTTTTATGCAGACCCCACATGGAATCGAACCCCGTGAGGGCGCGGAGCTGAGTAAACGCGCAAGCGTTTGCCAGCACAGCTCGCAAGGCGCGTAAACGCCGCAGCGGTCCGTCCGCGCAGCGCGCGGACGCGATTCCCTTCTCCGCCACCTTGAATTGACTAGGACCTCTACAAAGGGGTCCTTTTCTTTTATCGAGGGCTCTGCGGAAATTGCGTCTCGGAATTTGGCTTTAGAGTGGGATGCGTTTTCCGCTTTGAGGCCGCTTGGGAAAGCGCGACCCGGAATCCGGCGTCAGAATGGGATGTGCTTTCCTTTTGCGGTCTTTGGCGGAAACTGCGTCCCAGATCCCGCGCTCAGAACGGGATACGCTTTCCGGCGCGTACTTCCGACGTGCGTGCACATCTCGGCGCGCCATCTCGGGCCCGCTCAGACATTCCTCCCGCTTTTGCGCCACTTTGCAGACCGTTCGGTCGTCTGTCCGCACGCGCGGGTATACTCAAAACGATACTTTTCCTATGCAATACGATGCAGGCTCGGCCTGCACGATCCGAAGGGGGCAGTGATGGAGAGGATACTCGGCGTTAATCTCTCTGGCTGGTTTATTCCCGAGCCTTGGGTGACCCCGTCGCTATACGCGGCGACCGGTGCATCCAACGCGGCCGAGCTGCAGGAGGCCATGGGCACCGCCGCCTATAACGAGCGCATGCGCCGTCATTACGAGACGTTTGTGAGCGAGGACGATTTTCGCCGCATGGCGCAGATTGGCCTCAATGCCGTGCGTCTGCCGGTACCCTGGTATGCCTTTGGCTCGCAGGAGTCCGATGCGTCCTACATCTCGGTTGTCGACTACATCGACCGTGCAATTGAGTGGGCTGCCAAGTACGACATCCGCGTGCTGCTCGATCTGGCAACTGTGCCCGGTGGCCAGGGCGATTCCAATGATTCGCCCGCCACGCCGGAGGCTGTTGCCGAGTGGCATTCGTCCACCAACGGTCGTCATGTCGCACTCGACGTGCTCGAGCGCTTGGCCGATCGCTACGGCGAGGCCGAGAGCCTGCTGGGTATTGAGCTGCTGGATACGCCGCAGATGAGTGTCCGCAAGAGCCTCTTCACCATGACGGATGGCATTCCTGCTCACTACCTGCGCAATTTCTATCGCGATGCTTACGAGCTCGTCCGTTCGTATATGCCCGAGGATAAGATCGTCGTTTTCTCGTCGTCGGGGCATCCCAGCGAGTGGAAGCATTTTATGCGCGGCGCCAAGTACAAGAACGTCTACATGGACCTTCACCTGTACCATTACCGCGACGAGCATGCGCTCGACATCACGAGCCCCCGCGGGCTGACGACGGCGATTTCGCGTAACAAGCGCGAGCTTAAAGAAGCGATTTCAACTGGGTTCCCCGTGCTGGTGGGCGAATGGTCGGGCGCGGCGATCTTTGCCAACTCGTCGGTTACGCCCGAGGGCCGCAATGCCTACGAGCGCGTGTTTATCGCCAATCAGCTGGCTTCGTTTGCGCCGGCTGCCGGTTGGTTCTTCCAAACGTGGAAGACCGAGAAGCGCATTGCAGCATGGGACGCCCGCGCGGCGCTCGGCACGCTCGAGCGCGGCATGATTGAATAGGTTGATATGACGCAAAACAGCGCCCATACGGGCAAACTCTATGTGGTCGGCACGCCCATCGGCAACCTGGGCGACCTGTCCCCGCGCGTTGGCGAAGCCTTTGCCGCTGCCGATGTCATCTGCTGCGAAGACACGCGTGTGACGTCAAAGCTGCTGATGCACCTGGGCATTTCCAAGCCGCTTGTCCGTTGCGACGAGAATGTGATCGCCAGCCGCGCCGCCGGCCTGGTCGACCGCCTGCTGGCGGGGGAGACCCTCGCCTTTGCCTCGGACGCCGGCATGCCGAGCGTGTCCGATCCCGGCCAGGCGCTGGTCGAGGCGGCGCGTGAGGCCGATGTGCCCGTCGAAGTTATTCCCGGGCCTTCTGCTTGCGTCACGGCGCTCGTTTCGTCCGGCATTCCCTGCGAGCATTTCTTCTTCGAAGGCTTTTTGGGTCGCAAGCACGGCGACCGCGTGCGCCGACTGCAGCGTCTTGCCGTGGTGCCCGGCGCACTCATCTTCTACGAGTCTCCACATCGCATCGTGGCGACGCTCGAGGCCGTGGCGGAGGTCTTTCCCCAACGTGAGGTTGCCGTCTGCCGCGAACTCACCAAGCTGCACGAGGAGGTCTTGCGCGGGCCCGCCGCCCAGCTCGCCGAGGAGCTGCGTGCTCGCGGCGAGGTAAAGGGCGAGATTGCGCTGGTCATCGCGCCGCCGAGCGAAGATGAGGAGGCCGGTATCGTGCCGGTTGGCGCCGCGGCAGCGGATCCCGACGAGGCTCTGCGCGAGGATATCCGCGCCGCGCTCGAGGAGGGAGAGCCCGCCTCTGCGGTGGCCAAGCGCCTGTCGCAGAAGTACTCGCGCCGTAAGCGCGATGTCTATGCCATGGTGCTCGATATGCAATAGATGGAGGATATCCAGCCCTTGCGCTAGAATCATCCCCTGTATGCAACGTTTTTCTGGAGGACAAACCCCATGGATCAAAGTAAGCCTTCGTTCTTTATCACGACGCCCATCTACTACGTCAACGCCGATCCGCACCTGGGCACGGCTTATTCCACCATCATCGCCGACGTTCAGGCCCGTTATCGTCGCTCCGCCGGCTATAACGTCAAGTTCCTGACCGGCATGGACGAGCACGGCGAGAAGGTCGCCGAGGCCGCAGCCAAGCACAACATGACGCCGCAGGAGTGGACCGACAGCCAGGCTCCGCACTTCAAGGAGCTTTGGAGCAAGCTCGAGATCTCCAACGACGACTTCATCCGCACCACCGAGCCGCGCCAGCATCATGCCGTGCAGTACCTGTGGGAGCGCATGAAGGAGTCCGGCTACCTGTATAAGGGCAGCTACGACGGTTGGTATTGCGTGCCTGACGAGACCTACTTCACCGATACGCAGGTCCAGAAGGGCGACGAGGAGTACGGCAGCGTCGGCCAGCACCTGTGCCCCGACTGCCACCGTCCGCTTGAGCGCGTGCAGGAGGAGTCCTACTTCTTTAAGCTTTCCGCTTTCCAGGACAAGCTGCTCAAGCTTTACGACGAGCACCCCGACTTTGTCGAGCCTGCGTTCCGCATGAACGAGGTACGTAGCTTTGTCGAGGGCGGCCTTAATGACCTTTCCGTGAGCCGTACGAGCTTTGACTGGGGCATTCAGGTCCCGTTTGACGAGGGTCACGTGACCTACGTGTGGTTCGATGCGCTGCTCAACTATATGACGGCCGTCGGCTACGGTGTCGACACCGACGAGGCGCGTGCCGAGCTGGCCTATCGCTGGCCCGCGCAGTTCCACATCGTGGGCAAGGACATCATCCGCTTCCACTGCGTCATTTGGCCCGCCATGCTCATGGCCATCGGCGAGGCCCTGCCCGAGCACGTCTTTGCCCACGGCTTCCTGACCGTGCGCAATGCCGAGACCGGCAAGGCCGAGAAGATGTCCAAGAGCCGCGGCAACGCCATCGCTCCGCAGGACGTTATCGACATGTTGGGCGTCGAGGGCTATCGCTACTACTTTATGACCGACGTCGTCCCCGGCACCGACGGTGCCATCAGCTTCGATCGCATGGAGCAGGTCTACAACGCCGACCTGGCCAACAGCTGGGGCAACCTTATCTCGCGTTCGCTCAACATGAGCGGCAAGTACTTTGATGGTT
This sequence comes from uncultured Collinsella sp., assembly GCA_902488525.1. Classification (GTDB taxonomy): domain Bacteria; phylum Actinomycetota; class Coriobacteriia; order Coriobacteriales; family Coriobacteriaceae; genus Collinsella. The sequence continues at coordinate 5,018 of CABTWP010000062.1, read as the reverse complement.
GCGCGCCCGCCAAGCCCGCATCGTTCGATGCGTTCGACAACCCGCTGGCAAAGATCGCCGATGGTCTGGTCGAGCGCTACATGGCCAAGATGGACGTGCTCGATTATGGTGGAGCTAAGGACGAGGTCATGGAGCTCATCCATGCCGCCAACCACTACATCGAGGACTCCGAGCCCTGGGCGCTTGCCAAGGACGAGGCCAAGGCTGACGAGCTGGCGTTTGTGATCTACAACCTGCTCGAGGCCATCCGCATTGCCGCTCACCTGCTGATGCCGCTCATGCCCCAGACTTCTGCCGAGGCCCTGCGCCGCCTGTCCTGCGAGGACGAGGCCGCGAGCGACGACCTCAAGGGCATTTGCGCTTGGGGCCTGCTTGCCGGTGGTCAGCCCGTCGAGAAGGGCGAGCCGCTGTTCCCGCGTCTGGGCTAAGCCGCTGCGCGCCATATCGGCAATTTGCTGTTTAGCTGTAAGGGCATGGCCGCAACGGTCCATGCCCTTTTGCTTTACGATGCAGCCACCATGTTAAGGAGGCAACCATGACAACTTCGCCTTTGGCAAACCCCACGGCAACTAGGGAGCTGCTAGAGGAGTTTGGCCTTGCGACCAAGCATCGCCTGGGCCAGAACTTCCTGATCGACAACCATGTGATCGAACGTATCTGTGAGCTCGCTGAGCTTGCGGGCGATGAGCGCGTGCTCGAGGTCGGCCCGGGTTGCGGCACGCTGACGTTGGCCCTGCTGCAGGAGGCGGCGTGCGTTACGTCGATTGAGGCAGATCCCGAGCTCGAGCCGGTGCTCGATGCTCACGCCGCTGACTATGCCAACTTCCGCTTTATCATGGGCGACGCGCTCAAAGTGACGCCGGAGCAGATTGAGCAGGCCGCCGGTGGTGAACCCACGGTGTTTGTCGCGAACTTGCCCTATAACGTGGCGGCGACAATCATCCTGCAGTTTTTTCAGACGATGCCCGCGCTCAAGCGCGCCGTCGTCATGGTGCAAAAGGAGGTTGCCGATCGCATTGCCGCAGTGCCGGGCAACAAGACCTATGGCGGCTATACGGCAAAGCTCGGCCTGTATGCGCGGGTGACGGGTCGCTTTGAGGTGCCGCCGCGTTGCTTTATGCCGGCGCCGCACGTGGACTCGGCCGTCGTGCGTATCGACCGTGTTGACGGCGTGGTGCCCGAGGGGCTCGATCGCGAATTTGTGGCCCGCGTGATTGATGCTGCATTTGCTCAGCGTCGCAAGACCATCCGCAATTCCATGAGCGCCAACGGTTTTGCCAAGGACGTGCTCGATGCCGCTTTTGAGGTTTGCGGTATCGCACCCACCACGCGCGCCGAGACGCTCGATGTTGCCGACTTTGTCCGTCTGGCCCGGGAGCTAATCCATGACGCCTAATGCCGAACGCGTGACGTTTACCAAGAAAAAGAAGACGGTTGCTTGTCCCGTGCCCTTGGCGCCGCTTGCCGACACGCATGCACATCTGCTTTCGTTTTGGGGCAAGGATGTGCCCGAGACGCTCGTGCGCGCCAAAGCCGCGGGCGTCGACCTGTTGGTGACGATGTTCGACCCCATCGCTGACAAACGCAGCGTGACGGACTATAGCGACTGGCTCGTGCGCGAAATTCTGCCGATGCAGGATATCCCGCAGATCAAGTATCTTGCCGGCGTGCATCCGTATGGCGCGCCGGACTATACCGACGACGTTCACGCACAGGTCGTTGCCGCGCTCGATGACCCTTTGTGCGCCGGTATTGGCGAAATCGGCCTGGACTATCACATGGACTATGACGACGATATCGCGCCGGCACCCCATAACGTGCAGATTGACTGCATGGCGCGCCAGCTCGAGCTTGCCGTGTGCCGTAATGTGCCGGTGGAGCTACATCTGCGTCACGAGGACACGGACCAGGAGCGCACCTCGCACGTGGACGCCTACAACGTGCTTCGTGAGGTGGGCATGCCCCAGGCCGGTTGTGTGCTGCACTGCTTTGGCGAGGACCGCGCCACGATGGAGCGCTTTGTGGAGCTGGGCTGCTATATCGCCTATGGCGGTGCGGCTACCTTTAAGCGCAACGACGACGTGCGCGAGGCATTTGCGGCAACCCCACTCGATCGAATTTTGTTCGAGACGGATTGCCCGTATATGGCTCCAGAGCCCATCCGCGGTCTTGAATGCGAGCCCGCAATGATCTCCATTACGGCAAACACGCTGGTCAACGACCGTGTCGATCGTACCGGCGAGGATGCTGAGGCAATCGCGCGAGCAGCTTGGGAAAATGCCTGCAAACTTTTTCAAAAATAGTTCTTGCGTTCGCGATGGCGCTCCGTTATTCTAATTCCTGCACGCGGGCGTGGCGGAATTGGCAGACGCGTACGGTTCAGGTCCGTATGGGGGCAACCCCATGAAGGTTCAAGTCCTTTCGCCCGCACCATTGAATGAAAGAGCTCCCAGCAATGGGGGCTTTTTTGTTATGGGCCCATCACAGGGACTTGAACCTGCGAAGGAGCGAGCGTAAAGAAAACGCGGAGCGTTTTTAGCGAGCTGGCGAGGACGCCGGCAGGCGGCCGAAGCCGGTGCGGATCCGCGAAGCGGATACGCGGACGTCCTTTCGCCCGCACCATTAAATGAAAGAGCTCCCAGCAATGGGGGCTTTTTTGTTATGCACGATCTCCTTGGACGGGTATCCTAATGCCAACGTGTGCCTATCAGAGGAGAGACCATGCTGTTTTCCGGTATCATTGCCGCCCTTACGAGCCTTCTGCTTCCCATCATCATTCTGTTGCTGCTGCTTCCCAACGCCTGCTACGTCGTTGAACAGCAGCATGCCGTGATCATCGAGCGTCTGGGCAAGTTTAACCGCATCGTCAACGCGGGCTTCCACATGAAGGTGCCCGTGATCGACCGCAAGGCCGCCACGGTGAGTCTGCGAACCATGAAAAACGGTTTTGGCATCGACGTTAAGACCCAGGACAACGTGACCATCGGCCTTGAGGTCTCTGCTCAGTACCACGTGAGCTATGACATGGGCGCCGGCCCGGCAGATTCGGGCATCTACAAGAGCTACTATATGCTGCAGGAGCCCGTCGACCAGATGCGTGACTTCATCACCGACGCCCTGCGCTCTTCGATTCCCGTCTACACACTCGATGAGGTCTTTGCCAAGAAGGACGACATCGCCAAGGATGTCAACGCTACCGTTTCCGAGCAGATGGCCGCCTACGGCTTCACCCTCGTGTCGACGCTCATCACCAAAATCGCACTGCCGACCGAGGTCGAGAACTCCATGAACGACATCAACGCCGCCCAGCGCAAGCGCGCTGCGGCACAGGAGCTCGCTGAGGCAGACCGCATCAAGCGCGTCACCGAGGCGACCGCCGAGGCTGAGGCTATGGAAAAGGCGGGCGAGGGCATCGCCAACCAGCGCAAGGCCATCGCGCTGGGTATCAAAGATTCGCTCGAGATCATCCAGGAGACGGGTGTCGGCAATGACGAGGCCAACCAACTGTTCATGTTTACGCAGTGGTCCGAGATGATGACGGAGTTCGCTCGCACGGGTAAAACCTCGACGGTCGTGCTGCCGAGCGACTTTTCGCAGTCGGCCTCGATGTTCGAGCAGATGCTGGCCGCCGGCAAAGTTCAAAACGATTCGAAGGAGTAGACGCGCGTGAAATACACCGTCGTTTGCGTCGGTAAGCTCAAGGAGCGCTTTTGGAAGGACGCGTGCGCTGAGTACGCCAAGCGCCTAGGTGCCTATGCCAAGGTTGATATCCGCGAGGTGGCCGATATCGACCCGGCTAAGGCGGGCGGCGTGGATGCCGCGCGCGACAAGGAGGGGGCGGCGATTCTTGCTGCCTTGCCGTCTCGAGCGCATGTGATCCTGCTGGCCATTGAGGGCAAAGAGCGCTCGAGCGAGGAGTTTTCGGCGCGGCTCGATGATCTTATGCTGCGTGGTAACAGCGACATCGCCTTTGTGATTGGCGGATCGGACGGCGTGAGCGATGACGTGCGCGCCCGCGCCGACGAGATGCTCAGCTTTGGACGCATTACCTTGCCGCATAACCTGGCGCGCGTGGTGCTGCTGGAGCAAATCTACCGCGCCTGCAAGATCAGTCGTGGCGAGCCGTATCACAAATAGGTCGGCAATACGAAACAATGGCGTGGGACAATACCTTTCGTTTTGAGGAATGTGTCTGAAAGGACTATGAGATATGAAGATTGGATTTGTCGGTTTTGGCAATATGGCGAGCGCTATGGCCGATGGCTGGATCGCTGCCGGTGTAGCTGTGAGCGACATGTGCGCCTGCGCGGGTCGCTACGACGCACTGGTTGAGCGCTGCGAGGCGCGCGGCATGGTCGCCTGTCACGATGCCGCCGAGGTTGTCGCCGCATCCGATATCGTGGTCGCTGCGGTCAAACCGTACATGATCGAGAAGGTATTCGCCCCGCTCAAGGACATTCTTGCCGACAAGGTCGTTCTGTCGGTTGCCTGGACTTGGGACAGTGCCAAGTGGGAGCAGGTCCTGCCGGGCGTCGCGCACATCTCGACGGTGCCCAACACACCGGTTTCGGTGGGCGAGGGCGTCATCGCCTGCGAGAAGGCTTCCACGCTTAGTGATGAGCAGAGCGCAGTGGTGCTTGGTCTGCTTGGCAAGCTCGGTGCGGTGGTCGAGCTCGATACGAGCCTGCTGTTTGTGGGCGGCACGGTGGGTGGTTGCGCTCCGGCATTTGTCGCCATGGCAATCGAGGCCCTGGGCGATGCAGCGGTCAAGCACGGTATCCCGCGTGCCGATGCCTATCGCATTGTGAGCCAGATGGTGCTGGGTACGGCAAAGCTGCAGCTTGCAACTGGCCAGCATCCTGCGGCGATGAAGGATGCCGTATGCTCGCCCGGTGGTGCCACCATCAAGGGCGTCGTTGCGCTCGAGGACGCCGGCATGCGCAGTGCCCTGGTCAAGGCAATCGACGCAACTCTCCAGTAAAACCTGCCATTTAGGGACAGGTTTATTTTGGCAGGTT
>CABTWP010000061.1 GCA_902488525.1 uncultured Collinsella sp. | reverse complement strand
GGGGGAGAGCGCTTCCCTGACACGGAAGAGGTCAGAAGTTCAAATCTTCTAACGCCCACCAAATGTTCGCAGCTCAGAGGCTATGTCCTCTGGGCTGTTTTGTTTTATGTCGCCAAATCAGCTGGCAGCTCCAACCGCCCAAGCAACCACCCTGCCCATACACAAAACCGCGTCAGCGACCCAAGTGCCTATCCCGGCTGACTCCGCAGTCAATCAAAACCGCCCCAATAGTCACCGAGGCCGAGACCAACACGTCTCGAACCCATCCGCACCGCAACTTCTCAGCAAAACGCCGCGATGTCTGCGCCCTGCGGTATCCTTGAGCCACTTGCACCTGCAGCACCAAGGAGCCGCCATGCGCACCGAGCTCGATGTCCCCTTTTCGCACAAAGAAGAAGCCAAGGCGCTGGGCGCCAAATGGGACCGGACCAAAAAGATCTGGTATGTACCCAGCGGCGTCAACCCCGAGCCCTTTGCCGAGTGGCTGCCCGGTGTTGACCGATCCGACCCCTCAGCGCCGTATATATATCTAGTACTGGGCAAGCGCGAATGCTGGAAGTGTCACAAAGAGACCTCAGTCGCGGCCTTCGGCATTCCCTATCGAACCGATAACGACGAGAGCATCGCCATCGCGCACGCGCCCAACGAAGCCGGGTACATTGCCATCGACACGGCCAACGCCAACGCACTCGCCATCGTGCCCGCTCTTGGCTGCGTACCGGGCGAGATCCGCGACTACCTTCATAAGCGCTGCGGCTACAAGCCCGTAGGCGCGCGAGCCTCCAAAGCCCCGTCGCTCGGCAACACGTGCACCAGTTGCGACGCGCTGCAAGGCAGCCGCTATCTGTTCGAGGAGCCCTCGTCCCCGTTTGCCCTCACTGCCATCAACAAGCTGCCGGCACTGGAGTTTATACGCGTCGAAGTTGCCGGCGTCTTTGGCGTCCCGGCCACGCGCACCGACTTTGACCAGGCACTCTTTACCTGGGCACGCGACCATCACGCCGAGTTCCACAAGCAACTCGGTGAGGGGATTTATTTGTAGGGACGGAGATGCCTTCACAGCCAGCTCCTCCGCATCACCTATCCCTCGTCGCCGGCGTCATACACGATATCGAGGCCACAAACAGGGCATTTCTCCGGATACACCGGCATATGAACGCCTGTCTGTTTTCTCACTTCGTCGCTGAGTCTGTCACGCGCATCGATGAACCGAATGTCGAGACACAGTATTTGCGAGCCGCAGCAAGGGCAGGTGACGACAAACGACCCGCAATCAACCTCTACGCTCGGAAACATATTGTTGTCGATAAGGGCACACGGCAGTTTTCCGTACTTCCCCATCGCAATATCGCCTCGCCAGCTCATACACGCTCCCCTCTCGCTATACAAAACAGGAAGAGCATGCACCGGCAGGCGTGCGCGAGATTGCATCGCCACGCGATCCGATCAAACAACACGATCGTCAAAGAATGCCAAAGCCAAATACGCTAATACGGCAGAAGCCCCGCCTTTTCACGCTTCTTTTCCGAGCGATCGAACTCAATGCGATGGGCCTCAAGAAACACCGTATTGGGTCGCCACTGACGCTCATTCGGCTGCCTTAGCGTCGCACCCGCAAAGGAAACGTAGTCGGTCTTATCCAGCAGGTACGATCCGCACAGCCGATATTCGCCGCAAAGAGGCTCAAACGAAATCAGGTGAGCATCAAATAGGGAATGAAGATCGCGCCGAAGCAGAATGCCGTTGCTGGCAACCTGCGATTTGGGTCCCGAGTAATTCTCGATATGTGCAGCCTCCAGAGCTTCGCTGACGCCGCAGTCCGACACCGCGCAACGGCCATCATAGGCGGCAACGAGCTGCTTGCGGAACCATTGCTGCCCCAATCGCTCGTGCCTTAACGCATAGCGGACCTTTTCGTCGTCGGTCGTACCCTGTCCGGCAAACTCAATATCGACGGGCATGTGCTTCAGATAACTCATGTCGGGCGCAAAACGAGGGTCCGGTCCGCCTTTATGAACAGGACCGTGTAGAACAAACCATCCGTTTTCGGGCTCGAACCGCTCAACAAACGCAAGGCCGAGCACCTTATAGCCCACCTCGGTTGCAAATATGACTCCGACTGGAACGCCACATTCCATGCAGTTGAGCATTTTACGGTTGTAATTCTGGTCTCGAAAACCAACGGTACCTGGCGCTTGAACCGAATACTTAATGACCCACGTGCCATCGTCCAAATAGAGCGGAGGCACATCGGTGTAGAAGCTCTTTTTAGAGTTATGGACCGAAAGCGCAAAGATCTTATTGGGATCTTGCTTCACCCGATCCTGGCCCGGCCAGAAGATCCCTGAATCCCGCGTTACGGGAAAGAAGTCCGGGCCAATTCTCAAACGGTACTGATACTGAGGGCTATCTTCCTTGGTGTGGTGCGGAAGGCTGGTCCAAACGCCGCCGCGCTGCTCCTCACCCAGAAACCACTCCCATGCCTCAACGTATTCGGAAGGCACGAGACTGCAGGCGCGGTCATAGCTTGGTCCATCCATCAACGGAACAGCAAGGTCAATGTCGTTCATCGCCAGCACCTACAACCATACGAACGCGAGTCATGCCCCTCAATAATATGGCCGAGAGTCAATTATTACGAGATCTCATTCCGCGATCGGCACATCGTTGATGCTCTCGGTTTGCCGCCGGCGCGCTTGTACCCCGCTACCCCACTTCCCTGTATACTGATGTAGCACGTGTTTCGTCCGGGCTTGTTGGGCCGGATTGTTCATGGGAGGGTCTTATGGCTGCTTCGAATCCGCCTAGGGGGAGCATTTCTTCTTCGTCCTTCAAGCCGGTTACGCGCAAGGCCGTGCGTTGCCAGCGCGAGGTCGCTTGGCTTGTCACGCAGGCGGCAGGCAGGCTTGTGGCGACCACTCAGGACGTCAATGCGCCTACGCCGAGCTTTGTGTTAGCGGCGGCGCTGGATCGAGTACGCCAGCTGGAACTCGCCGCACAAGAAGACGGCAGCCACCTTGACTACCAGAACGCCATGGCACCAGACCTGTCGACCTTTTGCCGCATGGCCAAGTTGCCCGCCGCGCCCAATGCGCTTTCGGACGCAGGCTACATGTTTACGCTTTCGGGCGCGGACCTTATCCGCGGCATCTATGCATACTGCAGCGAGCTCGCCGAACGCCACGTCTTTGACGCGGCTGAAGTCAAACCGGGATATGTCATCAAGCTGGTTCTTAGGCTGTTCTTGATGGACGGGTTCGGGGCCATGCCGGCGTAAGCCGAGTCTTTAGCATCACCGTCGACTGAGCAACAACCGCTTTATCTTAGTGGGCGCCAATTGAGGGTCGATTATTGGTTCGCCTCGTCCACTAACGCATTTATTCCACGCGCTCTGACAGTCGATACTTGCGGTTGCGGCTCGTCGCCGGCGCCGTGGGCTCAAGCTCGCCTTGAGCAATGAGCGCGTTGACGCGCGACCTAACCTGGGAAATTGTAAGCCCCGTGCGTTCTGCCAGCTCACGCGTCCCCAGCTCGCCGTAGTGTTTGAGTGCCGTCACAATTAAGCCCCCGCCATGATCGACCGGCTCGATCTTTGAACGGTAAAGTACGACCTTGAACCGATCGAACCCCGGGCAGAACAGGGGCTCGGCCAGACCATGCGCGCGCATGGCATCGATCATCATCGGGATGCCCGAGCCATTGCCCTCAGCCGGCGAACCTGCGCCATCCGGCAGCGGGACAATCGACATGAGTTTCACGAGCGTCGCGTTACGGCATCGGGAGCTGCCGTCAAACAAGTTCTCGCGAGTCTTTCCCCCGTAAAGGCCGCCAGGATTCGTCACCTCGACACGATCGTCAAAGACGTCGACGGCAATCGATTGTCCACAGAACCGATCCCCGTATTCTCGATGGATTACGGCGTTGGCGATTGCCTCGCGCAGAACCTCCTCGGGAATCTCCAGCGAGTCGATACGCGAGACGCCTTGGACGGTCGAGGTTCGCCGCAAATTCTTGGCGACGGCTGCGACGGCATCCGAGATCATCTCGCCCAGGGTGCCCTCGCAGACTGTGCGGTCCATAAACCTTAGTGGCCCCGCAACTCCCTTTTGAGTTCCCATGTGGACAGCCACATCAATGAAGAGCTTGGGATAGAACTGCTGAGGGTAAACGCCCGCGGCAAGGAGGCCGGCCTTGGTAACATTGCCCTGGAAGTCGAGGAAATTCAGACGCTCCATCTTTGTCTTCTTGTCCGCCGCACCGCGCATCGCTCGAGGCGTCAACGAATAGGCACGCTCTATCGTGCGGTCGACCAGCGACTCGTCGAGATCGCCCACACTCGTGCCGGGCACCGCATCGCGATCGCTAGGACTCGTCCGTTCATATGACGACAGTGCCAAAACCTCGGTCGACGAAAGCGGGACATCTTTGTCATCGATGCGTTTGTAGCTGCCACCTTGAGCGCCCCGCTCTATGACATAGCAAGGCTTGCTCGACGGGTCGAGCTCCTCAATCGTGATGACCAGAACCACGGTGCCCTGGAGCTCCACGCGCTCAATGGTGTATTTGGGCGGATTGGCCAGCTTTCCGCGACCGCCGGCATCGCCCATGCCCGCCACGAATTGATTGAGCACTTTTTCGGTCTCAAAGTTTGCAACTGGGACAAAACCCGCGCGCTCGCTCACTCCGAGTACGATGATGCCGCCGGCGGTGTTTGCGAAAGCGCTGACCGTTTCCCATACGTCGCGGGAAGGCGTCGTGGCGCTCTCCTTGACCTCGACGTTAAGATCGTCCGAGCCCATGCGCCTTAAAGACTCGAGCAGACCGGTCAGTTCGTTTTCGTTCATCTGCACGTCCTTTCGCTCGGTTCTGCGGAGAATGCCGCGAATAAATTTCCTTCGTCTCTCAGTTATCTCTCGTAATTATCTCTCATCTTTCTGCTATCTCTCATATTAGAGATGAGTGAGAGATGAAAGATAAGATGTCTGCCATCTGTTTTATTTAAACATGTTTTTGCTGGTAAAACAATCTATATTGAGACAATATCATGGTTGCCTGTCTCTTTGCAGCATTGTTATCTCTCATATTTATCTCTCATCTTTCTGTTATCTCTCGTATTAGAGACGAATGAGATATGAGAGATGTGTGGGCGTCGGATGAGCGTGGATTTTGGACGGTCGGGAAATGAGAGTGGATATTTGGACGGTTTTTGGGCGTTTTGAGGCTGATTCCGTCCGAAAATCCACTCTCATTCGATAGGCGTCCAAGTTTCCACGCTCGCGCGGCGGTCACGCGGGGCCTTTGCCCAATCCGCCAGCATCGTCTTCAGTTCGCCGCAGTGCCGCGGCTCCATATGGGTATACTCTCGAGGATTCGACTCGATTCGCCCCCGCTGGGGCGTCAAAGGAGACTGCATATGCCCACTACCTCAACCGACCCGCGCGCCGCTGCTGCCGCGCTGCTGGTGCCCGGCACTACCTGCCACGGCTTTGCCGTCGAGCGCTGCGAGACCGTGCCCGAGCTCGACTCGGACGCCTACGTGCTGCGCCACACTGCCTCGGGCGCTCGCCTGCTGTACCTGGCGTGCGACGACGAAAACAAGGCCTTTGCCATTGGCTTTAAGACGCCGCCGGCCGATTCCACCGGCGTGTTCCATATTCTTGAGCACTCGGTGCTGTGCGGATCGGCCAAGTTTCCCGTCAAGGAGCCGTTTGTCGACCTGATCAAGAGCTCCATGCAGACGTTCCTCAACGCCATGACCTACCCCGACAAGACCATCTACCCCGTTGCCACCACCAACGAGCAGGATCTGTACAACCTGATGGACGTGTATCTGGACGCGGTGTTCAACCCGGCCATCTATACCAAGCCCACCATTTTTGAGCAGGAGGGCTGGCACTACGAGCTGGACCTGCCGGAGGGCGCCGAGAGCGAGGGCGACGGCGGCCCCGCGAGCCTGCGCGAGGGCACGCTGTGCTATAACGGCGTGGTGTTCAACGAGATGAAGGGCGCGCTGTCCGACCCCATGAGCGTGCTGGACGACGCCGTCAACGCCGCGCTCTATCCCGACACCGCCTATGCGCACGAGAGCGGTGGCGACCCGCGCGCGATCCCCGCGCTCACCTACGAGCAGTTCCTGGACACGCACGCGCGCCACTACAATCCTTCCAACTCCTACATCACGCTCTACGGCGACCTGGATGTGGACCGCGCGCTGGCGTTTTTGGACGAGCGCTATCTGTCGCAGCCGAGCGCTGCGAGCCGCCGCATGGACGCTGCCGTTGCCGCCGGCGAGGACCCGTCCACGCTGGCGCCCAATCCGCTGGGCGTGCAGGCGCCCGTGACCTGTGAGTATAAGCGCGTCGAGATGGCCACCACGCCCGAAAACGCCCTGGTGGGCCTGGGTCTTGTGCTGGGCAGTGCGCTCGACCGCAAGCGCACGATCGCGGCGGACATCCTGTTCGAGGCGCTGCTGGGTTCCAACGAGGCACCAGTTAAGAAGGCCATTCTGGCCGCCGGCCTGGGCGGCAACGTGGTGAGCTACACCGCGGCCGAGAGTCTGCAGCCCTACGAGCTCATCATGCTGCAGAACGCGCAGCCCGGCGTGGCGCGCGAGCTGCGCCGCGTGTTCCAGGACGCCTGCCGCGACCTGTGCGAGCACGGCGTTCCGCGCGAGCGCCTGGAAGCCATCATCAGCAGCAACGAATACGACCTGCGCCAGCGCGACTATGGCATCGCCGACGGCGTGGCCATTGCGTGCGACGCGCTGAGCACGTGGCTCTACGGTGACGACGCCGCGACGCTGGCGCTCAAGTACGGCCCGGTGTACGAGGAGCTGCGTGGCGAGCTGGACGGCAGCTACTTTGAGGACCTGCTGCGCGAGCTCGTGCTGGAAAACGACCACATGGCGCTGGTCGAGCTGGTGCCGGTGGACGCCGCCGAGGGCGCAGAGGGTGCCGAGGCCGCCGAACTGGCTGCCAAGCGCGACGCCATGACCGATGCCGAGCTGGCCGATGTGGTCGAGCGCACGGCCGTACTGCGTGCCGCGCAGGAGGCCGAGGACACGCCCGAGGACAAGGCCACGCTGCCGCGCCTGCGTGTATCCGACATTGGCGAGGCGCGCCCCGAGCCGCCGCTCGTTGTGGACACGACTGCGCCCATCCCCTGCCTGCGCCACGACATTCCCACCAACCGCCTGGCCTACGCCATGCAGTATTTCGACCTGAGCTGCGTCGCATTTGAGGACCTGCCCTATGTGACGCTGCTCTGCCGCCTGCTCAAGCAGCTGCCCACGCGCGATCATTCGGCCGAGGAACTCGACAGCTTGCTCGCCGGCAAGCTGGGCTTTTTGAGCTTTACGACCGAGGTCATGACCCAACCCGACGTGGACGACGTGCGCCCTTATCTGTTGGTGAGCGCCGGCGCCCTGTCCGAGAAGATCGATGCGCTGGCAAGCCTGCCGCGCGAGGTATGGTCGAGCACGCTTTTGCTCGATGCCGACGCCGACCGCGTGCGCGACGTGCTCACGCAGATTCGCATTGGGCTTGAGCAGGGCTTTATCAACAACGGTCACTCGGCGGCGCTCGGTCGCGCGATGAGCTACAGTTCGCCTTCGGCCGTGGTGCGCGAGCAACTTTCGGGCGTGGACTTCTATCTGTTCCTGCGCGATCTGCTCGACCACTTTGACGAGCGCGTGGACGGGCTGCGTACCAAGCTTGCCGAGCTGGCGGAGCGCATCTTTGTGGCCGATGGCTGCCTGGCGAGCTTTACCGGCAGTGACGAGGACTTTGACGCGTACTGGGCCGCCGCGGGCGACCTGGGGCTGGGCGCTGGCGACGGCGCCGATGCCGGCCGCGACGCGCTCGTGGTGCCGACGCCGCGCGACCGCCACGAGGCCTTTGTCATCCCCAGCGACATCTGCTTTGCGGCAAGCGCGTGCGACCCTCGTCGTCTGGGCATCGACGTGACGGGCGCCTGGGCGGTTGCTGCCAACGCGCTCTCCTACGACTACCTGTGGAACGAGATCCGCGTTAAGGGCGGCGCGTACGGCTGCGGATTCCGCGCGGCCGGCGAGCGCCAGGCGGCGTTCTACACTTACCGCGACCCGGCAATCGACCCCTCGATTGAACGCGTGGCGCGCGCGGGCGAATGGCTCGGCAGCTTTGAGCCCGACGAGGCCGCCTTTGAGGGCTTTATCGTGAGCTGCGTGAGCGGCATAGACGCGCCAGTGAAGCCGTACGCGCTCACCAAGCGCCGCAACACGACCTACCTGGCCGGGCTCGATCCGCATGCCCGCGAGGAGCGCCGCGCCCAGATGCTCGCCGCCACGCCCGGTGGGCTTCGCTCGCTCGGCGCCGACGTGACGCGAATCGCAGCCAAGTCGCCAACGTGCGTCTTTGGCGGCCGAGACGTCATCGCCAAGAGCAACGCCGGCTTTAACGTAGTCGACCTGCTGGGCTAACGCACAGCAAGCAAAACCACCACGGAGGAGATGGCACCTTCGTGGTGGTTCGAACACTTGTTCTATACGTACACATGTTCTATAGTAGGGGTGCTTGCATCGGACTTAAATTGCAACTAGGATATAGTTGCAGAATGTGAGGCGGGATGACTCGGACCGATAAACTCATCGCCCAACTGCTTAGCTGCCCTTCGACGTATCGGTATACCGATTTTTTAAAAGTCATGGCTTCATATGGCTTTGAAATGGACAACAAAGGCAAGACATCCGGATCGCGCATTCGCTTCTACAGGCCATCAGATGGCAGGATGTTCGTAATGCACGCGCCACATCCATCTGACGAATTGACGGCGGGGACCATTCGAAACATCGTTCGATTTCTGCAAGATGTCGGAGGTAGTCATGAGTAACGTTTTGGCATACAAGGGTTATTTCGCCCCAGTCGAGTTCGATGCCGAACAGCATGTGCTAACAGGTATGGTCACCGGCATTAGGGACGCAATCGTATTTGAAGGCTCCACAGCTGAAGAGGTGGAGCGATGCTTCCACGACGCCGTCGACGATTACCTTGAGTTTTGCGCCGAGAAAGGCAAGGAACCCGAGCGGGCTTTTAAGGGCTCGTTCAACGTAAGAACGGGCTCTGAGCTCCACAAGCAAGCGGCGCTGGCAGCGGCAAAGAAGGGTGAGTCACTCAATAAGTTTGTGACTGAAGCAATCGCTGCGGCGCTGTGAAGCCAACGTCGAGTCGAGACCGCCACAAAGGGTACCTTTGTGGCGGTCTCGACGTTTGCCCAGATAAAACCTGCCAAAATAAACCTGTCCCTTTTTGG
>CABTWP010000060.1 GCA_902488525.1 uncultured Collinsella sp. | reverse complement strand
TCAGACGTGTGCTCTTCCGATCTGTTTAAGGTGTTGTTACCCGGATCCATCCGCATGTCCAATGGGGCGTCCTCGTTATACGAAAAGCCCCTGCCAGGGATATCGAGTTGCGGTGACGAAACGCCCAAATCGAACAGGAAGCCATCGACCCCGGGCACCTCGGCCGAGCAAAGAAGCTCGTCCAAGTCGCCGAAGTTGCCCTTCAGCAGCTGGTGCGGAACGCCGGGAACCTCGCGGTCCAGACGGGCGCCAGCGGCCTCGAGGGCCATGTCGTCCTGATCGACGCCGAGCAAAAGGCCCGTCTCCCCCACCTGCGCGGCCATCTTTACCGAATGGCCGGCACCGCCAAGGGTGCAATCGCAGACAACGGAGCCGCTCTTTAGCCGCAGCGACTCAAGCACTTCGCCGAGCATGACAGGTTCATGCCGATATTCTTGTGTCAAGATCCCACGCTCCATCCGTTACCCGTGCCTTGCCCTTACGAGAAGAAGAGGTCCAGCAGGGCCTCATCGTCATCGTCCTCATCGGCCGCGGCGCGATCCCAAACCTCAAGGTGGTCGTAGTTGCCCACAACCGTGACCTCGCGGTCGAGGTTCGCCTGCTTGCGGAGAGACTCGGAAAGACCGATACGACCGGCGCTGTCCACGTCCATCGACGTGGTGCGCTTGTTGATCGCCCTCATGAGCTTCTGGTCATTAATGTCACGCGGGTTAAAACCCTCGTGGCCCTCACGACCCGCGAAGAGTCCTTCGACCCACTTATCGAAGGCCTCGGCAGAGAACACGTACAGAGCATCGACATCCAGGGCTTTAAACACGCGAACGTGCTCTCCAAGCTCCTCGCGAAGGGGTGCAGGCAGGGATAGACGACCTTTTGCATCGAGATTGCGCTCGTATGCACCAGTCATTCCCATGTGCGCCCTCCCCTCGGTTACTCAGATGGCACGTACGCGGGAAACCACCCCGCCTGTCGACGTCATCAATAATATGGGGAACCGCCCCATTTTTCAACACCTTTCCCCCCCCCTTCCCCCGCCCCGCCCCACCATTCCACCCCCAATATGTTGTAAAACACCCCCGAGCATATGTTCGAAAACACAATATGTTGTGTTTACAGCAAAGGCGGGATGCCACCTGTGGCACCCCGCCTTTCAACCTCAACCTTCAAGTTGACCTTGAGGCGATTTTTGCGTCATTTTACATGGCGTTCACATCGCCCCCAAACTCCCCCACCCAAGGCACGTGCGGCCCACCACCGCGACGACAAGTGGCGAAAAATGGGACGGGCCCCAGATTGCCCATGCGCGCGCAAAAGCACGCCGCAGCAATCTGGGGCCCGTCCCCAAATACCTATAAATATGCAGGCCAGCGATGTGTTAACGATGCGCCAGCGGATGCGCCGCCAGATAGACCTCGGTCAGTTGCGTGCGGTCGACATGCGTGTAGACCTGCGTGGTCGAAATATCGGCATGGCCCAAAATCTCCTGCAGCACACGCAAGTCGGCACCGCCCGCGAGCATGTGGGTGGCAAAGGAGTGGCGCAAGGTATGGGGATGGAGCCCCACCAGCCCCACCTGACGCCCATACCGCTCGCATATCGCATGCACGGCCTGGCGCGACAGGCGACGTCCGTTCTTATTTAAAAAGACCGCCGAGGTCTCGGTTCCGCGGGCATGGGCCGCCAAGCGAGAACGTCCCTCAGTTACATAGAGCATCAGAGCTCGCGCCGCGCTTCCCACCAGCGGGGACAGGCGTTCCTTTGAGCCCTTACCGCGAACGAGTACAAAGCCATCGTCAATATGGATATCGCCCACATCGAGCCCCACCAACTCGCTCACACGCAAACCGCATCCGTAGAGCACTTCCAAGATGGCATGGTCGCGCAAGCCCATCTCGCCCTCGGGGAAGTCTTGATCGAGCAGCGCCGAGACATCCTCCACCGATAGATACTCCGGCAAACGCTCAGCCTTTTTAGGCAGGCGCAACGCCGCCGTTGGATTTTGGGCTACAGCCCCATCGCGCACCAAAAAGGCATGCAGGCCCTTCACGGCCGCAAGCGCACGCTCCACCGAGGCATCGGAATAGCCCCCATCGCGACGGTCGGCGACAAAGCCCTCCACGACCTGACGAGTCACCTCTTCAAAAGACACAATACCCGCCCGCTCCAGATAGGCGCAGTACGTCGTCAGGTCACGACGATAGGCCGCAATCGTGTTGCGCGCCAAACCCCGCTCGACCGCGAGGTAATCGAGATACTCCCCCGCCGCCACAGCGGGCGACGAGGGAGTAGCTTCGGTATGTTCCTTATTCGCCGGCACCCTTAGTCCGTAGCGAGGTTCATGGGCGTCACCTGCAGACGGTCGACACCCTCGTGCTGGCCGATCGAAGCGCGCACGAACTCGCGGAACAGCGGCTGCGGGTTGGTCGGACGGCTCTTGAACTCGGGATGAGCCTGGGTTGCCACATACCACGGATGCACGTCGCGCGGCAGCTCGACCATCTCGACCAGGCGCTCGTCGGGCGACAGGCCCGAGATAACCAAACCGGCGTCCTCGAGCTGGTCGCGGAAGGCGTTGTTGAACTCAAAGCGATGACGGTGACGCTCGTAGACGAGCTCCTCGCCATATGCCTCGCGAGCGAGGGTATCGGCGGCGAGCTTGCACGGATAGGCGCCCAGGCGCATGGTGCCGCCCTTCTCGGTCACGTCCTCCTGCGAGCTCATTAGATCGATGACACTATACGGGCCATCCGGATCGAACTCGGAGGAGCTGGCGCCGGCAAGGCCGACGACGTTGCGCGCAAATTCGCACACGGCCACCTGCATACCCAGGCAAATGCCCAGATACGGAATCTTGTGCTCACGGGCAAACTCGGCCGCGAGGATCTTGCCCTCCAGGGCGCGCTTGCCAAAGCCGCCGGGGACCAGGATGCCCGAGGCGTCGCCCAGAACCTCGGAGACATTCTGCTCGTCGAGGCTCTCGCCGTCGACCAGCTGGACGTCCACATGGCGATCGTAGAAGACGCCCGCATGGTGCAGGGCCTCGATAACCGACAGGTACGCATCGGGCAGCTGCGTGTACTTGCCCACGACGGCGATCTTCACCTTGTCGGCGTGATGGTTGGCGTGATTCTGTTTGCGCAGGAACTCGTTCCACTCGCTCATGTCGCGCTCACGCGGGTCCAGACCCAGGCGCTCGCAAATGCGCAGGTCAAAGTCCTGCTCGGCAAGCAGCTGCGGAACATCGTAAATGCTCGCGCAGTCCTCGTTGGTAAAGACGCAATCGGTGTCGACGTCGCAGAAGCTTGCGATCTTTCCGCGGATAGCGTCATCGATATGGTGGTCGGAGCGCAGCACGATGATATCGGGCTGGATGCCAAAGCTGCGGAGCTCCTTGACGGAATGCTGCGTGGGCTTGGTCTTGACCTCGTGGGCGGCGGCGATATAGGGAACAAGCGACACGTGGATGTAGCAGACGTTCTCGGGGCCGGCCTCCTTGCGGTACTGGCGAATAGCCTCGACAAACGGCTGCGACTCGATGTCGCCGATCGTGCCGCCCAGCTCGGTGATGACCACATCGGAGCCGGTCTGCTCCTCAATGCGGCGGAACTTGTCCTTAATGGCATTGGTGACGTGGGGAATCACCTGCACGGTACCGCCCAAAAAGTCGCCGCGACGCTCGCGGGCGATTAAGCTTTTGTAGATGGCACCGGTCGTAAAGTTGGAATCGCGGGTCAGGTTCTCATCAATAAAGCGCTCGTAATGACCCAGGTCCAGGTCGGACTCGTAACCATCCTCGGTAACGAAGACCTCACCATGCTGGAACGGGCTCATGGTACCGGGGTCGACGTTCAGATACGGGTCGGCCTTCTGCATCGTTACTTTGTAGCCACGCGACTTGAGCAGACGGCCCAGCGAGGCCGCGGTGATACCCTTGCCCAGGGACGAAACCACGCCACCGGTTACGAACACATGCTTGGTCATATTGAGTTACCTGCGCTTCCCGTAGAAGTTGTTTATCCACATCTTACGGGTCTTCATTGTAATACTCGCGCCGCGGACCGTTCGCAATTTTTCTCGCGTGCGATTGCATTTCTCACTCTTGAAACAAAACGCCGCCCGGTTTCCCAGGCGGCGTCGCTATGGCAAGGGTTACATGCTGCTATCGATTAGCAACCTCGTCCTCAAGCATTTCTTGAACGAGCATGCCGGTACGAACGCCCTCAAGATACCACTCGCCACGTTCGGTGAGGCAAATGCCATTTGCAAGCTGACCGCCGTCGTCGCTATAACGCGAGACGACATCAATCATGCCTTCGGAATCCAAGCGATCGATTGCGGCGCGGGCACGATACGGCGAAACCCCCACGCGCTCGGCAAGCGTTTTGCGCGAGAAACCATACGGCCCGCCATTGTCTTCGGTTTGCTGGTCGATCTCCATCAACACCAGCACCTCGACACGCTTCATATCGTTGACACTCGCACGACCCTTGCCCGCCATAGCAGCCTCCTCAAACCGAGCACGAGCATCTAACGCGCCGTGCGCGACCGACACACCTCACGATGGCAGGTAATATCCATCATGCGGCATCCCGCTAAGGATGAAACAGTTACGGTTATTGTATACCGCTCAAATTGTTTCTAGGCAGGTAAACAGCTATTTTTCGCCGAAATAGGCGCTTTATTGATCAAAAAGCCGTACCGGGCGCTAACCCGATACGGCCAAAATGCAATGCAATTACCGCGGTGCTTCAAACTTAGCGGTGAAAGAAACCGCGGCGCTCAAACTTGGGCTCGCAGCACACGTTGATACCCAGTTTGCGCAGTACCGTCTCGTCCGTCGGCGAGATGATCACGCTAAAGAAGGCATCGCAACCGCGCAGCTGCTCCAGGCCCGAAAGGACGCGAGCGGCCGTCTCACTCGTGGCCGAGGTGATCGACAACGCCATAAGCGTCTCGTCGGTGTGGAGGCGCGGGTTTTTGCTTCCCAGGAAATGCGTCTTGAGCTTGCTGATGGGCTCGATCGCCTCATCGCTAATGACCTCAAGCTCAAGGTCGACGCCCGAGACATGCTTGAGGGCGTTCATAATGAGCGAACTTGCGGCGCCCAGGCGCGTGGAGGTCTTACCGGTCACCACGGAGCCATCGGGCATGACCATGGCACCCACGGGACCACCCGTCAGCTGCTCCCTGGTGAGGGCCGCCGAGCGCGCCGGTGAGTAGTTCTTATCGATGCCGGCTTTCTTCATAATAATCTTGAGACGGTCGACTTGCTCATCGCCCACGCCGGTACGGCGCACATTTTCGACCGCGGTAAAGTAGCGGCGGACGATCTCCATCTTGGAAGCGTCGCGGCAGGCATCGTCATCGGTGATGGCAAAGCCGACCATATTGACGCCCATGTCCGTAGGACTCTGATAGGGGCTCTTGCCCAGGATCTTTTCCATCAGAGCACGGACCACCGGGAAGGCCTCGACGTCGCGGTTGTAGTTGACCGTGGTCTTGTTGTAGGCCTCCAAGTGGAAGGAGTCGATGATATTGGCATCGTCGAGATCGGCCGTTGCTGCCTCATAGGCGATGTTGACCGGATGCGTGAGGGGCAGATTCCAGACCGGGAAAGTCTCGAACTTGGCGTAGCCGGCGGCGGTGCCGTGCTTGTGCTCGTGATAGAGCTGCGAGAGGCAAGTGGCGAGCTTGCCTGAGCCGGGGCCGGGAGCGGTGACCACGACGAGCGGACGCGTGGTCTCGACAAACTCGTTCTTGCCGTAGCCATCGTCGGACACGATCAGATCGACATCGTGCGGATACCCCTCGATGGGATAGTGCAGCTTGGCGGGAATACCGAGCGCGTTCAGGCGGTTGCGGAACACATCAGCAGCAGGCTGGCCAGCGTACTGGGTGATGACCACAGCCGCGACGGCAAAGCCGTTGCCGCGGAACAGGTCAACCAGGCGCAGCACATCCTCGTCATAGGTAATGCCCAGGTCACCACGAGCCTTGTTTTTCTCGATGTGGTTCGCGTTGATCGCGATGATAACCTCGACATCGTCGGCGATGCTCTTGAGCATGCGGAACTTGCTGTCCGGTTCAAAACCCGGTAGCACGCGGCTCGCATGATAGTCATCGAATAGCTTACCGCCAAACTCCAAATAGAGCTTGCCGCCAAACTGCGAGATGCGCTCCTTAATGTGAGCAGCCTGCAGCTCGATATACTTCGCGTTGTCGAAACCCTGGCGCATATATGGCTCCCGTCCCGTTTCCATTTAATGTTCTAGGCGATTATAACGGAGCCCGCCCTCCCCGATACCCAGACCATCAACAGGCACCAACCAAACATCCGTCAAACCTCTTGTCGGACATATTTGGTGCAAACTAACCTGACCCCATTGCACCGCCCCATAACACCAACAATGGCAGCGCCGCAGGTGGAGCAAAAGTCAGCGAAAGCCCGCCAGAGCGAGCAAGGTGACGTGAAAGAGGAGGGCATAGGCCTTTTGGCCATGCCCGACGATTGAACGTCAGATTGCCGCTCTGGCGGGCTTGCAGCGTCGAGTGGTTCCGGCGTTTGGTAAAACGCCGGAACACAAGAGCGCCCCCTCCCGCGCACGGAACGGAAGGGGGCTAAAGGTAGGAGTCTACCGGTGGGTTTACCCCGCCGGACAGACGATGACCAGGTGATCCTCTACAGGATCGTCAAGGTTTCCGTGGGGTACCCGTTGGGTACTTAGATCAACACGCAGGCGACGGTCAGGATGATGGCGCAGACGACGGAGAGCGCGACGATGAGCTTAAGGGCAAACTTGAGCCAGGTCGTCCACTCGATCTTGGCCAGGGCGAGACCGCCCATGATGGCGCCGGAGGTCGGGGTGAATAGGTTCACGACACCGATGGCGGCGGAGAAGATCATGACCATGACCTCAGGCGAGAAGCCGAGCTTAACAGCCAGCGGTCCCATGATGGGCATGGAGACGGTGGCCATACCGGAGGTCGAGGGGATCAGGAAGGACAGGCCGAAGTAGACCAGGAAGCTCATGGGAGCGAAGATCACGCCGGACAGGCCAGCCAGGGCATTGGCGGCAGCGTCGAGGACGAAGACATCGAGGCCGGTGTTAGCCATGAGGACGGAGATACCACGGGCGAGGGCGATGACGAGAACAACGGACATCATGTCGGCAGCGCCGGTGATAAAGGTGTTAACGATCTGCTTCTCGGACAGGCCACCGATGATACCGATCAGGACGGCCATGAGGAAGAACCAGGTGGAAGCCTCGTCGAAGTACCACTGGCCAATGGGCAGGCCGGTGATCAGGGCAGACCAGCCCTGGACGACGGCGTTACCGTCGGCGTCGTAGACAGCGCCAGCGTCGAAGAAGTTAGCGACGCCCTCGTTGAGGTCGGCCAGCGGAATGAAGCCGACGATCATGACGACGAAGGTGAAGGCGAAGGCAATCAGAACACCCTTCTGACGACCGGTGAGCTTGACCTCCTTGTGGACCTCGGAAGCAGCCTTGCCGTGAGCCTCTTCGGCGTCCTTGAGCTCCTGCATCGACAGGATGGTGGAACCCTTGTCAGCCTTGACCTTCTTGGCGTAGCTCATCACGAAGAAGATGGACATAGCGGTAGTGACAATCCACAGGACGGCACCGAGGCCGATGATGATGGACTGGTTGACCTCAATGCCAACGCCGGTCAGAGCGTCGACGGCAGCGCCGACGGCGAACGGGTTAACCGTGGAGCCCAGGCAGCCGCAGCCAGCGCCGAGCAGGACGGTAGCGGCACCGACCATGGGGTCGAAGCCAGCGGCCATCATGGTAGCGGCGAGCAGGGCGTAGAAGGGAACGGTCTCCTCGCACATACCATAGGTGGTACCACCGAGGGAGAAGATGAGCATCAGCACGGGAATGAGCATAATCTCGTTGCCCTTAAGCTTCTGCACCAGAACGGCGATGCCGTTGTCCAGGGCGCCGGTCTCGGTCATCATACCGAGGAAGCCGCCCAGGATCATAACGAAGAGGCAGACGGGCAGAGCGTCAGCGAAGCCCTTAATCGGGGCGGTGCAGAAATCGCTCAGACGGGCGGCAGTAACCGCGCCGCCGGACGTGCCGGAGACGATAACGGTAATCACTGCGACAATTGCCAGCAGAGCAAGAAGAATGGTGAACGATGAAGGCATACCGCGCTTTTTCTTAGCGGTCTCAGTCATAGTTCTCATCCCCCCTTCATAAATCATTTACTGATCTCGCCAGAAGCGGCTCTTCCGTGCCGTGCCTGCCGCTTGATGCGAGATTATTACCAGATAAAACTGCTCGGGGTGTGCAGCAATACACCCCGAGCGAGATGCTAGATGCTCTTACTTGAGCGTGGCGTACATGACAGCCTTGATGGTGTGCATGCGGTTCTCGGCCTCGTCGAAGACCTTGGAAGCGGGGCTCTCGAAGACCTCGTCGGTGACCTCCTGCTCGGTGATGCCGAACTGCTCGCACTTCTCGGCGCCAATGGTGGTGTTGGTGTCGTGGAAGCTGGGCAGGCAGTGCAGGAAGATGGCACCCGGGTTGGCCATAGCCATGACCTCGGAGGTGACACGATACGGGGTGAGCTGAGCGATGCGCTCGGCCCAGACCTCGTCGGGCTCGCCCATGGAGACCCACACGTCGGTGTAGATAACGTCGGCACCGGTGACGCCGTCCTTGACGTCGGTGGTCAGCTTGATGGTGCAACCGTTGGCCTCGGCGATGGGCTTGCAGGCCTCGATGACGTCGTCGGCGGGCATGCACTCCTCGGGGCCGCAGGCCACGAAGTTCATGCCGAGCTTGGAGCAGACGACCATGAGGGAACGAGCGACGTTGTTCTTGCAGTCGCCCATGAAGACGAGGGTCTTGCCCTTGATGTCGTAGTTGAAGTTCTCCTGGACGGTCAGGATATCGGCGAGCATCTGGGTGGGATGCCACTCAGTGGTCAGGCCGTTCCACACGGGCACGCCGGACTTAGCAGCGAGCTCCTCGACGTCGTCCTGGGCAAAGCCACGGAACTCGATGCCGTCATACATGCGGCCGAGAACGCGGGCGGTGTCCTCGATGGACTCCTTCTTGCCCATCTGCGACGAACCGGGATCGAGATAGGTCACGCCCATGCCCAGGTCCATGCCGCCGACCTCGAAGGCGCAGCGGGTACGAGTGGAGGTCTTCTGGAAGAGCAGAACGATGTTCTTGCCCTCGAGATAGCGATGCGGAACGCCAGCGCGCTTCATATCCTTGAAGTTCTTGGAGAGCTTGAGCAGGTACTCGATCTCCTCGGTGGTGAGGTCGAGAAGCTTGAGGAAGCTACGGCCGGAGAGGTTAACACCCATGGTTCGATTCCTTTCGAAGAAATGAATTACGTAAGTATCAGTGTTGCCCGTTTAACGGGCGAAGCCGGTGCGGTTGTAGGGGGACCGCACCGGAAACGGAAAGACTTAGAGGTCCTCGCGCCAGAAGGGCATGCTCATGCAGCGCGGGCCGCCGCGGCCGCGGGAGAGCTCGGCGGAGGGCACGACGAGAAGGTCCAGGCCCTCCTTGTACAGCACGTCGTTG
>CABTWP010000059.1 GCA_902488525.1 uncultured Collinsella sp. | reverse complement strand
GGCCGCATCATCGAGCGCGGCACGCACGAAGAGCTACTCGCCCAGCACGGCGAGTACTGGCAGCTGGCGCATGGCTTAAAAGAGCTGGATTAACCCGTTCGAGCACGATACTTTGACCCCTCCGTGCCCCTCACCTCACCTCAAACAATCACAACATTCGACGCTTTTCGCCAAAATCGGGAAAAGCATCGAATGTTGTGATGGTATTTCTGCCACTCGACCGGGCGGAATCGCTTTCTTGCGCACGAAGGTGTGCGGACCCGTGGGCAGGGGAATAAGGTTGGTTATCCGACTCCATTGGAGGGCCCATGGACCTGCCGATCGTCCTGTCCCATAAGACTGCCTGGCTGTACCACAACGTGGCGCGCCCGTCCGAGCCGCTCTCGCGAGCAAGCAGCCTATACGATGAGGACTCGCTTGCCAACGAGGCAGAGCCGACTGCGGGCCTGCCCAAATTGGGACTCGATGCCAAGGGATTGAGGGCTTCAACGGCAGTTGGGATCGTTACCGACTATCTGGTTGCGCTCGGTATTCCACGAGAAGAGCTCGATCATATCGACACGCTCGTCAACTTCGATTTTGAGCGCTCGACGCCGGCTGGATTTAGGTGCCACGTGTTTGGGGCGCCGGTACCTCCAGGCCATCTTATCGAGGTGGCAGAGGGCCTTCTGGTGGTTGATGAGGCCATGTGCTTTGTCCAGGCGGGTTCGTGGATGAGCGAGCTCGAGCAGTTGGAATATGGCTACGAAATCTGCGCCCGATACCATTTGAATCATCTGTCGACAGGCGATTATATCGAGATGGGGCAGAGGTACACCGTTGCCGACTTGATTGCCTATTGCAATGAGAACCGATCTCGCCAGGGGGCTATACGCGCGGCCGCCGCGCTCAAGCGCGTGCACGATGGCGCGCGGTCGCCCATGGAGACGGCCACCGCAATCATGGTCGTAGCAAAACGTTCCCAGGGTGGGCTGGGATACGCCAAGGTCGAGCTCAACCATCGGGTCGATGTTCCCAGCGAGTTCAAATATCTCGCTAAGTCCGGGTATTTCGAGATCGACGTATATGCGCCTGCGAGCGGTACGGGGATTGAATACAACGGCTCGGACCATCTTGATAAACAGCGCAGCGCGTCGGATGCGGAGCGTATGACCGTGCTGAGCGCGCTGGGCTTTAGGATGATCGTCCTTACCGGGACTCAGTTTGCCCACCAGCTGCAATTGCACCGGGCGATGAACGCCATCGCGCTCGCTATGGGCCTTAAGTGCGACCGAAGCGAAGCGTTCCAGAAACGTCAAAACGACCTGCGAGAATTCGTGATTCGGCACTGGGACGGCGGCCTTTAGGGGCGCTTTGGTCCTTCTACGGTGTGCCGTGGGCAGGCAGACCATCACAACATTCGACGTTTTTTGCCAAAAACGGGAAAAGTGACGAATGTTGTGATGGTTTGTATGCTGAGGATGGGCTTGGAAGTCCGTTTTGCTCGAAGCGACCTGTCCTGTCGTACGGGTGTCGGCGTGATTCTCTCGTGGGGTATTATGTTTTCCGAAGAATAAAACGCCGCGTGAGGGGAGGGCTGTGTGGACGGGCGCGTGCAACATGACGGCTTTGGCCGCGATATCAACTACCTGCGCATTGCCGTTACCGACAAGTGCAATTTCCGCTGCATATACTGCATGCCGGCCGATGGCGTGGCGCCCCGCGCGCATGACGAGCTGCTCAGCGCCGAGGAAATCGCCCGCTTTGTGCGCTTGGTGGCGGGGGAGGGCATTCGCCGCGTGCGCCTGACGGGCGGCGAGCCGCTGGTCAGCCGCCGTATCATTCCGCTCATTCGCGACATTCGCGCGATTCCGCAGATCGAGGACATCTCGCTTACCACCAACGGTGCCCTGCTGCCCAAGTTGGCGCCGCAGCTCAAAGATGCCGGGCTTAACCGCGTCAACATCTCACTCGATACGCTTGACCCTACGCTCTTTGGAAAGATCACGCGTCTGGGCCGACTCGAGCAGACCATGGCGGGCATCGACGCGGCGCTAGCTTGGGGCTTTGGGCCCGTTAAGGTCAACTGCGTTGTGGTGCGCCGGCTCAACCAGGATGTGGCGGCCCTTGCGCGCCTGACCGTCGACCGCCCTATCCACCTGCGCTTTATCGAATATATGCCCATCGGCGACGAACACACGAGCTCACATTGCGCTGTGGACCCGCATGCGCCCGCGCTCAATCCCGAGCTGTGGGACACGAGCGACACCGTGCCGAGCGACGAGCTGCGGGCGCGCATCAATGCCGGGACCGCCGCGACGGGGCTGGGCGAGCTCGAGCCGCTCGACATCAACGACGCTCCTGCCGGCGCGGGCCCTGCGCGCTATTGGCACTTTCCGGGCGCGGCGGGAACGGTCGGCTTCATTAGCGCCATGTCCAATCATTTTTGTGCGAATTGCAACCGTCTGCGCCTGACGGCCGATGGCAACGTGCGTCCGTGCCTGTTCAGCGATGCCGAGTATTCGGTGCGTGAGGCGCTGCGCCGTGGTGATGATATGCAGGTACTTTCGATTTGGCGCGATGCCGTGGCCCACAAACCGCAGGAACACGCGATAATTGAGGGCACGCAACGATTTATGTCCCAAATCGGAGGATGATCATATGGCCAAGAGCAGGTACGCCGATGCCACCAAGGCCGCTCACAGGGCCGCGATGTCTGCCCATAAAGCCACGACTGCGGCGAATGCTGGTAACGCCGACGCGTCCGCACAGCCGACTGCCAGCGCTGCCACCGAGCCCGCCCGCGACGCCCGCCGCGACGAGCTGACGCACGTGGACGCCAAGGGCGAGGTGCGCATGGTCGACGTGTCCGACAAGGCCGAGACCCATCGCATCGCCATCGCCGAGGGCACCATCCTCATGCATCCCGAGACGCAGGCCATGGTGCTGCAGGACCGCGCCAAAAAGGGCGACGTGCTTGCCTGCGCGCGCGTGGCGGGCATCATGGCCATCAAACGCACGAGCGACATCATCCCCATGTGCCATCCGTTGCTCATTACCAAGAGCAAGTGCGACATTGCGCCCATCGCTCCGGCGGGGACGCCGGTCGAGGACGTGCCCGAGGGTTGGGCGCCGGCGCGTGCGGACGGGCAGGTTGGCTTTCACGTGCTGGTTACGGCGGGCGTGACGGGCAAGACGGGTATTGAGATGGAGGCCCTGACCGGTGCGAGCGCTGCGTGCCTGACCATCTATGACATGTGCAAGGCGGTCGATCGCGGCATGGAGATCGTCGACGTGCGCCTGCTGCACAAGGAGGGCGGCCGCTCGGGCGTATGGGATCGCGCAGAGCGTCAGGCCGCTGCTGTTGAGGCCGTGGCCGCTGACGGTGCCGCGCCCGCGAGCGCACCCGTCGCCGTCGCGCCCGCAGCTCCGACACCGGCCGTCCCCGCGATCGCGTTTATCGGCTACCAAAACTCGGGCAAGACCACGCTCGTCGAGAAGGTTATCGCCGAGCTCACCCGCCGCGGCCTGCGCGTTGGTTCGCTCAAGCATCACGGGCACCACGGCTTTGATATCGATGTGCCCGCTAAGGACACCTGGCGCCATCACCAAGCCGGATCCAAGCACGTGGGCCTCATCTGCGCTACGCGCTGGGCGGAGTACGCCGACACGCGCGAGGAGGACGAGATGCCCGCGCGCGAGCTGCTGTCGCGCTACAACGATGTCGACGTGGTGATCATCGAGGGCTACAAGACCGAGGGCTTCGACAACATCGTGGTCGCGCGCTCCGGTGTCGACCGTCTGCGCGGCAAGAGCTCGCTCGACCTGGTCGACGGTCACACGCTGGCTCTTGCCTGCAACGAGGCCCTGGCACGTCAGGCCTTCGACGCCGGCTTTGCGACCCGAGCCATCAACATCAACGACGCCCGAGCCATCTGCGATCTCATCCAAGACCACCTTCAGGCTTGACGCTGCGCCGGCCCCAAGCACCCCATCTCGCCCCTCAAGCCGTCGCTCGCGTACCAAAGTACGCGTCGCTCCTCTTTCGGGGCGACCTGGGGCACTTGGAACCGGCTCGCTGCGTTGCCATAACATGCCAAAAAGGGACAGGTTTATTTTGGCAGGTTTTATCTGGGCAAACGTCATTTCCACCACAAAGGGGACAGGTACCTTTGTGGTGGATTTTGCTTTGCAGTAAAAACCATCACAACATTCAGCGAAAATCGCGATTTTGCCGAAAAACGTCGAATGTTGTGATGGTTTGTGCCCCGGGTCCGGCAACCACAAAGGGGCCAGGCACCTTTGTGGTGGTTTTTGCTTTGACGGGCCGCGCCTGCGCCTTGGTATACCATGTACGCCGTTCACGAATACACCCCACATCGCCGCACAACCCAGAAAGGCCCCCATGGACGCCACTTTCAGCCACATTAAAGCCGTACTCTGCGATATCGACGGCACGCTGCTCACGAGCCGGCACACGGTGTCCCCGCGCACCGTGGCGGCGATTCGCGCCCTGCGCGAGCGCGGCGTACTCTTTGGCCTGTGCACCGGGCGCGACGCCCGCGCGACCGAGGCCATGTACGAGCTCTGGGGCATCGAAGGCCTGGTAGACGTGATGGTGGGCTGCGGTGGCGCCGAGGTCATCGACCGCGCGCATGACATCAACGAGCTGAGTTATCCGCTGCCGGGCGAGACCATCGCGCGCATTTGCAAGCACATGGCGGACCTTCCAGCAACGCCCGTCTGCCCCCGAGACGGCGTGTTCTACGTGCCCGAGAGCAACGCGTGCGTCGAGCACCTGTCGCGCGTCGACGGCGTGCCCTACCAGGTGGTCGATTTTGCCGAGTTTTTGCGCGAGCCGCAGCCCAAGGTGATGTTTACCATGGCGCCCGAGGTAATGCCGCGGGTGATTGAGCGGGCGTCGACGTTTGCCGATAACACTGTTAAGGCGGCGGCTCTGCAAACCACGCAGCGGCTCTACGAGTTCATGGATCCGCGCGTGTCCAAGACGCGCGGCCTTGTGCGCGTGGCGGAGCTCAACGACATGGAGCTCGAGAACATTTGCGTGTTTGGCGATGCCGATAACGACACCTGCATGGTGGCCGACGCCAGCGTGGGCGTGGCCATGGCAAACGGCAGCGACGCCACCCGCGCCGCAGCTGATTTTGTAACCGCGAGCAACGACAAAGACGGCATCGCGATCTTTATCGAGGAGCATCTGCTGTAGCGCCGGGGGAGAGCCGCCACAAAGGGGCAGGCACCTTTGTGGCGGCCTCAGGCGATTTGGGCGAATTGATGCCTAAAATCTGCGCGAAAATTCAAATATTGTTGTCTGAACATTACGCTTCTAACTACCGATGGGTTAAAGATATTCCCATCAATTTAGTAGTCTATTCCTCCCGGTTAATGACCTACCGTTCACGGTCGATTTTCGACCGTTCACAGGACGCTTGCTCTTGAGCAAAATGTTGTGCAAATAAATCTAATGCCATTAAAAAATAATAGGCAACTAAATTACCAGCAGAAACAAAAAACAGATAGCGAATAAAAGAAAGCAAATCTGAGTAAATGTCAAGAGAATTGAGAACTGGCTACAAAAATGTCGGTTTTGTTGCTCGGATGTTTAAACAATAGTTGCAATAGTATTACTACGCGAGCGCAATTACAGATTGCGCAGATACGTTTGATAGTGAAAGAGCAAGATCGCGGTCTCTTGGGGAGGAGACATCGATGAAAGCAAATTCAGATAAATCTAAGCAGAGTAATAAAGCGACACATCGTGTACTAGCAGGTGTTTTGTGCGGAGCTTCCGTTTTGAGCCTGGTACTGTCGCTCGTTATGCCCCCGATCTCGCAGGCCATCGCCAACGACGCCCAGACAGTTTCTACCGAGGAAACTGTGATGGGGGGGGGTTCCTCAAGTGAGTCCGCTGCTGTAGATAACACCAGCGAGGATGCCGAAAACCAGAATAGCGACGAGACCGATGCCGGCGAGGCTGGCTCTTCAAATAGTGCTGAGCAGGCTCAGAGTGCGAATGCGGCTTCAGCGAGAGCGACGGCCACCGTGGGGCCGGGTATTTACGTTCCCACGTCTATCGGTATCGGCACGAATATCGGTTCCTCCACCCCCGATCCCGGCGTTGCCACATTCGTTGGAAGGGACATGTACGTAGGAGGCAAGCCTGCGGACCCCTCCTACCTCACACGCGACAACGTTGCAGGTTCATATGCCGTCGAGGCCGAGGGCCTTACCGTCGTGCAGGGTAAGCTTGCGCTCAATCCCCTCAAGGAGAGCTGGCCTTACACGGATGGTAATAACAATACGTCTGGCGCGGGATTTCGCTTCGGTACCGTTGGCTTTGGTGCGCAGTTTCGTCCTTCTGCGGGCAGCGTCGTTCTTGCGGTCGCGGGCTTGAGTAACGCGACCTCTATCAAAGAAATCCAGGTTGGTACAAGCGAGCCCGCATCGGCTTCCGTTGGCGCGTGGAACAAGGGTGCCTGGGTTGGTAGGCAAAAGAGCTCACATAACGCTGAAGCCATTGGCTACGACTATACCGCGGCAATCGCGGGAAACCGTACAACCTGGATGAACAACGCCGATCGCCAGTCTGTCGTGAAGATGCAGGGCGACTGGTCTGACGATGGCCTGTTCACGGGCAACGATGATGGCGCGAGCATCATGTCGAGCATCAACGGTAAGAATTACACCAATTTCCTGGATTCCGAAGTAAAGGCGAAGATCTCCACGCCCCTCGCAAAGCTTAAACCCACCGGGAGTTGTACGGTCGATGTTGCCGAGGAGAATTCCAACTACACCATTGCAAAGTACAACAAAGACAGTAGGGCGACGTACGGCCTCAAGTTCGACAACTCCATTAAGAAGTTTAACCGCAAGACGAGTTACACCGATGTAACCGGCAACAGCGTTTCCGGCGAGGTGACCCTTGTCAACAACGAGAAGCTCATCACGTTTACCGGCGATGCGGACGATAGCGGCAAGGGTTCTTCGCTTCAAGTCTTTAACCTGAAGGCGTCGGATCTTACCAACTCCTATAAAGGCACGATCTACCGTGGCGTGGACTTCAGCTTCAATAAAATACCCGTGGGCGCCTCCGTGGTCGTCAACATCATCGATGAAGAGGGGGCCCCGGTTGAGTTCAACACCGGCTGGCGCTTCTGGTGGAATGGTGAGGAAATCTCCCGTGGGTACGAGAGCGGTAGCAACGACAAGACTAAGTCTGAGTACTCCATTGCCGCCCAGAGCATCCTGTGGAATTTCGCAACGGCCAAGCAGGTCACCATCCGAGGTGGTATGGCCCTTGAGGGCATTGGTGGTGACGGGAAGTGGACAGACGACGACCCGGCAGCCGCCATGTTGGGCAGTATCGTTGTTCCCAACGGCAGCTTCGAGGATCACGTGACCACCAACGGGCGTGTTTATGTTGGCGATGACTTCCAGATGTACAACCCCACGGTCGCGTGGAATTTCAGGGATATCGAGGGTGACTCGGCTTCCGTCATCGATATGGATCAGGAGCGCCACAACTTCCCATGGTCCGGTACTTACACGCCCGACGGGTCTGCGGTTGCGTGGGGCAAGGTTGACGCTGCAGACGACACCACACCGCTCGCAGGTTCTGAGTGGGCGATTTACGCGAACAAAAATGATGCGGAGAACGGTTGGGACCGCATCGTCTCTATTGTGGATAACGGCACGAATGACTCCGATTCTACCGTTGGCACCATTCAGTACGACTACCTGAACCAAAAGGCCACCATTGGCGACACGAGCGACACGAACTACTTCACGTACTACATTCGCGAGGTCAAGGCGCCGGAGGGCTACCAGAAGTCAGACACCATCTACTACGCCACTATGAACAATACTGGCGAGAAGCCGAACTATGTTCAGGGTTATGTGGATGAGAACGGGAACAACGTTTCGTTCGAGAATAACCCCAAAGGTGCCATTCCCAACACCAAGATTATTACCGGTACGGTGTCTTGGACTAAGGTTGAGGAAGGAGACAAGGGATACACTCCTTTGGCTGGTTCCGAGTGGAAGCTTGCGAAACTGGGTGCCGGTGGTACGACCGAGGCGCAGTCTTGGACCGTGAGCGATCAGTCGGCTTCGAGCGAAACCACTTGGGCCGATACCGACGACACGAATGGCAAGTTCACATTGGCCGGTCTGCTGCCGGGCACGTACACGCTCACGGAGACCCAGGCTCCGTTTGGCTACGAACTGAACAAGAACACCTACAAGTTCACGGTGGACAGCACAAACGGCTCCATTACGTGGAAAGAGAACGAGCAGCTGAGCATCGTTAGTGGCACTACGTACATCTCCGACAAGTGCAGCGCTACGTCCGTGAAGATCCCGGTGACCAAATCCGTTCGCAATACGGACTGGCCGAAGGACGACGAAGGCAGCTATGTGCCGTTCGAGTTCAGCATTGTGGCTACGGGTGACTATGCAGCCAAAGCCCCCGTGCCCGAAGCGTCCAAGATTTCTGTTGCCCCAAAGGCAGGGGAGACCGATGCCGCCAAGCTCAACAACATCACGGCGACCTTTGGCGCCATGACGTTCAACAAGTCGCACCTGTCCACTGAAGCAGGCACCAATAAAGATTACGCCAAGACCTACACCTACACGGTGAAGGAGGTCGCGCCTACCACCGGTGCCATCGATAAGCTCCGCTACTCCAAGGCCGAGTACCAGGTTGCCGTCACGGTGAAGGCCGTCATGAATGAGACCACTGGCAAGTACACCGGTCTTACCACCTCTACCACCGTTACGCAGATGAAGGACGACATGGGCAACACCCTTGGCAAGAACGGGCAGGGCGTCGCGGTTCAAACCTCCGCCGGTGCGGACCCAACCATCATTCCCGTCTCCACCTTCACCAACACCTACTCCACCACTCTGCCTCTTTCCGGTATGTCGGGCGTCACTTCAACATACCTTGCCGGCGCGGCGGTGCTTTGCGCTGCTGCAGCCTGGATGCACATTCGTCGCAAGGCGAATGCGAAGGGAGGCGAGCGTCGTGAATAAGAAAGTTTGCTCCTTCCCGATCTTGTTTGCGCTGCTTGCCCTCCTGATCGGCACCTGCGCGGTTGTGTTCCCCGCTTCCGCGCAGGCCGCGCCGACCTCGACCGGTTCCATCACGGTGAGCGGCACCGTGGCGAGCAGCTACGACGCCTACCAGATCTTTAGCGCCAACGTCGTCGACGGCGACAGCGACGCCAAGATCGCCACCGACCTCGCCTGGGCAAGCGACGCCGTGCGCGACGCCGCGCTGCCTGTGCTGCACAGCGCCGGCATGCCCAATTCCCAGACCACCGCGCAGGAAGCTGCCGAGTGGCTCAACACCGATTCCCACCTTACGAGCGCGCTGAGCGCACAGCTCGCTCGTTCCCTCCAGAGCTCTGGCGCCAGGCCTGCGACCCTTAACGCGGGCACGACGGCCGAGCTGCCCTGTGGCTACTGGCTCATCGTCGCCGACGACGACGCCATTTCCCAGAACGAAGCCGGCACCGCGCCGATCATGGCGCTGGTTGGCGGCAGCGCCGTCACCGTCAAGCCCAAGGCCGCGACCCCCAAGGTCGCCAAGCACGGGCG
>CABTWP010000058.1 GCA_902488525.1 uncultured Collinsella sp. | reverse complement strand
GTGTGGAGCGTATGGCCGCCGCCGCCGCGCAGGCCGATTCCATGATTGCCGATGCTCAGCAGCAGGCGCTCACCATTGCCGGTGAGCAGGAGATCGTTCGCTTAGCGCAGCAGCAGGCCGACGACATTCGCGACCGTGCCCAGCAGTACGAGCGCGAGACGCGCTATGCCGCCGAGGATTACGCCGAGCAGGTCTTTACGCATCTCGAGGAGAACCTCAAGAGCCTGACCGGCACCGTCACCCGTTGTCGCCAGCAGCTCAACGAGGGTGCCGCCCAGCAGAACGGTCAGTGGTAATGGCTGAGTTCCCGAGCGTTACCGTCGATCTTTCCGAGCAGCTCGAGTTTCCCGGAGACTCGTATCCGCTGACTGGCAAGGTCGATGTCGCCACCTATACGGTGGGCGAGAAGGAGTACCAGTTGCAGGACGGCATTGACTACGACGTGGTATTTACCAATGCCGGCACCGGTGTTCTGCTCACGGGCATGGTCCGCGCGCACGCAACCGGTGAGTGCGACCGTTGCCTGGAGCCCGCTTCGTTTGATATTGCCGGCGAGATCGAGGAATTCTATCTCTTTAACGAGCCTGAGGATCCCGAGGCCTATGAAGACGGCTACGAGCTGCTGGGCGAGGATCGCATCGTCGATCTGGGTGAGCCCATCAACGACGCGGTCGTCATGGACACGCCGTTCGTTGTCCTGTGCAAGCCCGATTGCCGCGGCCTATGCCCCACGTGCGGCATCAATCTCAACGTCGAGCAATGCGATTGCGCCGCTCAAGCAGAGGCCGAATGGGCCGCTGCCACGGAAAATCCATTTGCAGCATTGAAGAATCTCAAGCTTGACGAGTAAAACTGTGGTAGTATCGCTACTTGCGCGTAATCGCCACACTGGATAGTTCATAAGGAAGGTCACTATGCCCGTACCTAAACAAAAGCAGGGTCGTATCCGCACTCACACCCGCCGTTCCGCCAACATGAAGATCTCGGCTGCGGCTCAGTCCACGTGCCCCCGTTGCGGCGCTGTCAAGCTCCCGCACCACGTGTGCCCCAGCTGCGGTTTCTACAAGGACCGCGAGGTTATCGTTACCGAGTAACTGTATACTCTGGATGCGATGCCGTTCCAACTGGAACCACAATGGCCGGCTCAATGAGTCGGCCATTTTTGTATAAGGAGTATGTATATGAGTAACGTTCGCGTTTGTGTAGACGTTGTGGGCGGAGACGAGAAGCCTCAGGTTGTCCTCGAAGGTATCGAGGCGGCGCTTGCGGCGGATCCCGATATCGAGGTCTTGGCCGTCGGTCCTGCAGAGATCGTGAACCCCTTTGCCGCGGCTCACGCTCGCGTTGAGGCCTTGGAGGCGCCCGATGTCATCGCCATGGATGACGATCCCATTCGAGCCGTGATGACCAAGCGCAAGTCCTCGATCGTGCTTGCCTGCCGCGCCATTAAGAAGGGCAACGCGGATGCGTTCTTCTCTGCCGGCTCCACCGGCGCCATGACCGCCGCCGCTACCGCCTACGTGACGCCGTTTAGGTATCAGGCCGAGGGCAAGAAGCAGCCGGTGCGTCCGTGCCTCACCAATGCACTGCCCAACCGCGCCGGCGGCCTGACGGTCCTGTGCGACATGGGCGCCAACCCCGATGTCGAGGTCGACGATATGGTGCGTTTTGCCCAGATGGGTAGCGCCTATGCGCGCGTCGTCTTGGGCATTGAGCATCCCCGCGTTGGTCTGCTCGGCAACGGCACCGAGGATGAGAAGGGCTCCAATTTTACCAAGGCGTGCTTTCCTGCCATGAAGGCTGCTGTTCCCGGCTTTGTGGGCAACTGCGAGGGCACCGACCTGACCTCGGGTAACTTTGACGTTGTCGTTGCCGATGGCATGTCGGGCAACATCGCGCTCAAGGCAACCGAGGGCGCCGCTAAGTTTTTGCTGCAAGAACTCAAGGGTGCCTTTATGGCTTCGCTCGGCACTAAGATCGCCGCGCTGCTCATCAAAAAGCAGATGCGCGAGATCAAGGCAAAGCTTTCGGGCGATGCCAAAGGCGGCGCCATTCTGCTGGGCCTGCGTGGCGTGGTCCTGATTGGCCACGGTGCCACCTCGGTCGAGGCCGTCAAAAACGGTACGCTCGCCGCGGCGGAGGCCGTGCGCGCCGGGCTGGTCGAGAACGTTGCCAACTCTATGGACGGCATCGTTTTGTAGGAGCGAGTTAGGGCACTGTTATGTGCTTCGCGGCCTTCGTCGTGGGGTAGAATCAAAACCGTGTCTGGCGTTGCGCTTGCGGCGCCAGCGCGTTGATGTTCACGCAATACGAGAGGAAGCGCTATGGACCGCTCCGAAATCTTCGATAAGATCGCCGAAGTCGCCGCTGACGTTCTGGGCGTCGATGTCGCTGACATTAGCGACGAGACTACCTTTGACGATCTCGATGCCGATTCGCTCGAGCGTCTGCAGCTGGTGACGGCCATCGAGGACGAGTTCGACCTCGAGATCGATGACGAGACCCTGCTGTCGCTCAACTCTGTCGCCGACGCTGTCGACGCTATTGAAAACGCCAAGGAGGCCTAAGTCTTGGCTTTATCTCAACGACTCGCGCGCGCCCAGGAAATCCTGGGCCACGAGTTCAATAACAAGGTGCTGCTGCGCGCGGCGCTCACGCACCCCTCTGCCGTGGAAGGTCAGCCCGTCTCGGCGAGTTATGAGCGCCTTGAGTTTTTGGGCGATTCCATTTTGGGCGCCGTGGTTGCCCGCTCGCTCTTTGAGTCCTATCCGGAGTTTGACGAGGGCAAGCTTACGCGCCTGAAGGTGTCGCTCGTCTCGGGTGCCACGCTGTCCGAGGTGTCCCATGAGCTGGGCATCGATGACATCATCATCTTTGGTGCCTCCGAGACCGGCACGGGCGCACGCGGCCTGCATTCGGCGCTCGAGAACGTCTACGAGTCGCTCGTGGGCGCGCTGTATCTGGATGCCGGCTGGGACGTTGCGGCGGACTTTATCCACCGTACGCTTAAGCCGCACCTTGCCTCCGAACGTGCCGAGCATCCTGCGAACCCCAAGTCGTTCTTGCAGGAGTGTGTGCAGGCCGACGGCCACGAGCCTCCCGCGTATAAGCTGGTCGGTTCCGAGGGCCCCGCGCATGCGCCCACCTTTACCGCTGTGGTGCTCATCGACGGTATTCGCCAGGGCCGCGGCACCGGTTCCTCCAAGAAGGAGGCCGAGGGGGCCGCTGCGCTCGAGGCACTCGACCGCATGGGCTACACCACCAACGGCGTGATTCTCAACAAGAAGCCTGTTTAAGCGAGGAACCGTGTATCTCAAGTCCCTCACGCTCAAAGGGTTCAAGTCGTTTGCCGACCGCGCCCACATGACGTTTGAGCCGGGCCTGACCGTCATCGTCGGTCCCAATGGCTCGGGAAAATCGAACATCTCCGACTCGATTCTGTGGGTCCTGGGCGAGCAGAGCGCCAAGCAGCTGCGCGGCCAGGCTATGGAGGACGTCATCTTCTCGGGCTCGTCGGCGCGCAAGCCGGTGGGTGTTGCCGAGGTCACGTTGGTGCTCGATAACTCGGACCATATGCTGCCCGTCGACTTTGATGAGGTCGCCATCACCCGTCGTATGTATCGCTCGGGCGAAAGCGAGTACCTCATCAACTCGAGCCCGTGCCGCCTGATGGACATCCAGGACATCCTGCACGACTCGGGCCTGGGCAAGGATACGCATTCCATCATTAGCCAGGGCAAGCTCGATGCCATTTTGCAGAGCCGCCCCGAGGAGCGCCGTGCCCTCATTGAGGAGGCCGCCGGCATCTCCAAACACAAGCGTCGCAAGGAACGTGCGCTCAAAAAGATTAAATCGATGGACGAGCACCTGACCCGTGCCCGCGACATCAATAAGGAGATTGCCCGTCAGCTGCGGCCGCTGGAGCGTCAGGTCGATCGCGCGCGCAAGTACAAAGAACTGTCCTCGCGCGCGAACGAGCTTACGCAGATGCTGGCCGTCGACGAGCTGCGTTCGCTGCAATCGCAGTGGAACGACCTGGAGAGCCGCTCTAAGGAGGGCGCCGCCGAGCTTGAGCTTGCGCAATACCGCCTGGGCGAGAAAGAGCGCGAGCTCGAGAAGCTCCAAGTTATGCTCGAGGAAAAGGGCCTGTTTGTGGGCGATTTGGGCGAGCAGCGCCGTCATATGCAAGACGTTGTCGGCCGCATTAACTCCGACATGCGCCTGCTCGAGGAAAAGGGTCACAACATGGTGTCGCGCCTGTCTGACATGCGCGGGCAGATTTCGAGCTCCGAGCATCAGCGTCGTCGCGTGGTCGAGGAGCTCGAGGACGCGCGTGCGCAGCTTGAGGAAGTGACCGGCGCGCACATGCAGGCCCAGGAGGACGTTGACGCCGCTGGTCCTGCCGCCGCAGAGCTCCACGAGCGGCGCGTGGCGCTCGACAATCAGATTTCGCAGCTTACGCGTGAGCAACGCGATGTGCAGCGCGTGGCCGACAACGCCGCGCTCGAGCTCGCCAAGGTGAAGGATTCCTTGAGCAATGCCGAGGTCGAGGACAACATGTATGCCTCGCGCCTGGAGCAGATCGACGAGCAGCTCGAGGAGGTCATGGCTTCGCTCGAGAGCCGTCGCGACCGCGCCGAGGAGCTTGAGGGCGCTCTTGAGGAAGCGCGCCAGGCTCAGGTCGATGCGCGTGAGGCCACCGAGACGGCACGCGCGGCCCTGAAGGACCTGCGTGCCCGTGAGAGCGAGGCACGCAACAAGTTATCCGAGGTGCGCTCGGAGCTTGCCAGCCAAAAGAAACTCGATGCCCGCATGGCCGACAGCTCGCCGCTCGTGAGCCGTCTGGTGGGTGCGCTGGGCGACGATGTCTTGGGTCGTCTGGGCGACGTGCTGGAGGCCCCGCGCGAGCTTGAGGGCCTGGTTGAGCAATTGCTCGCCGGCGATATCGATGCGCTGCTGTTTGATGACGCCGCCACGCTTGAGCGTGCCGGTCGTGCGGCTCTGGACCAAAAGAAGGCCTCGGGCGAGGCACTGCTGGTGGCGCGCGGCGTGAGCGGCTCTACCGCCGCTGAGGGCGCCTCCGGTACCCGTCTGGTTGATCGTCTGTCCGTGCGCGCAGGCTACGGTCCCGTCGTCGAGGCGCTGCTCGGCGGCTATTACGTCGTTGACGATCTTGCTGCCGCGCTGTCGGCGCCGGTCGTTGAAGGCGTGACTTACGTGACCCCCGATGGCGCCCGCGTCGCCTGCGGCGGCCTGGTGCGCGTGGGGCTTGATGCCGGCGAGGCTTTGGGTGCCTTGGAGCGCAAGCGCCGCATCCGTGAGCTCGAGGGCCTGGAACCCGATCTGGCTGCCATCTTTGAGCATGCTTCGGACCAAGTCGTCGAGGCCAACGTTGCCGTCGAGGAGGCCCGTGCCGCCGAGGGCGATGCCGCCGGTGAGATCGCCCGTCTTGAGGGCGAGCGCCGCTCGCTGCTCTCCGAGATCGGCCGCTTGGAGCAAAGCGCCAACAATGCCGAGGTCGAGCGCGTGCGCATCTCCAAGCGCCGCGAGCAGGCTGCCGAGGCCGTTCGTGCCGCGCGCCCGCGCGTTGACGAGCTCACCCGTTCGCGTGACGAGGCGCGTGCACAGGCAAGCGACCTGGGTCTCCAGATTGCCGAGGCCAACGATGAGCTCGATCGCGTTCGCCGTGACGATTCCGAGGCCGCCGGTAAGCTCGCCGATGCCAAGGTGCGCCTGGCCCAGACGAGCGAGCGCCTGCGTTCGCTGAAGGGCCGCGTGCCCGACCTTGAGCATCGTCTTGAGGGCATCGACCGTCGTATCCGCGGAACACGCCAGGCTTCGCGCTCGCTCGAGCTGCTGCGCCTGCGCGTCGACCCCATGCACGAACGCTATTCTGCCCTGTTGGAACGCGCGTCGGATTGGGCAGCGCGCCTGCGTGACCAGGCCTCTCTGGAGGAGGCGGACTCCGCTTCGCTCAAGAAGACCATCGAGGATGCCAAGGCAGAGGTTACCCGCGCTAAGGAGCGAGTCGATACCGCCTCCGCCGCGCAAAACGAGTTCAAGGTCGCGCGTGGCAAGCTCGAGGTGCAGGTCGAGGCTGCCATCAAGGCCATTACCGCCGATGGCACGACGGTGCTCGAGGAAGCGCTCATGCTTCCGGTGCCCACGGACCGCGATGCCGCCGAGCGCGAACTCAACCAGCTTGTGCGCCAGATCAACAACCTTGGTCCCGTTAACCAAGTTGCCATGGAGGAGTACGAGCAGCTCAAGCGCCGCGCCGACTACATCGAGGAGCAGCTGGCCGATATGGAGAGCGCGCGCAAGGCGCTCACCAAGATCACGGTGGCCATTGATCGCAAGATGCGGAAGGCCTTCCTGGTGACGTTTGAGAAGGTCGATGCGAACTTCCGCGAGATCTTCGCTATGCTCTTCCCGGGCGGCCAGGCTCATCTGGAGATGACCGATCCCGAGCATCCTGCCGAGACGGGTATCGAGGTCGTGGCGCAGCCGCGCGGCAAGCGCATCACCAAGATGATGCTCATGTCGGGCGGCGAGAAGAGTCTGACGGCGCTCGCCCTGCTTTTTGCCGTGTACCGCACACGTACGGTTCCGTTCTATGTGCTGGACGAGGTCGAGGCGGCGCTTGATGACGCTAACCTGTCCAAGCTCATCGGAGCCCTCGATGTGCTGCGTTCCGATACGCAGCTCTTGGTTATCTCGCATCAGCGCCGTACTATGGAGGACGCTGACGTCCTCTATGGCGTCTCGATGCAAGCCGACGGCGTCAGTCGCGTCGTCTCGCAAAAACTCGATCGCGAAACCGGAAAGGTCGTGAATGCATAATGGGATTCTTCGATGCTCTCTCGCGCGGACTTGAGCGCAGCCGCGAGGCCCTCAACGAGGTCTTCTACTTTGGCGGTGAGGTCGACGAGGATTTTTGGGAGGACCTGGAGGACACCCTCGTAATGGGTGACATGGGCGCCGAGGTCGCTATCAAGGTCTCCGATGACCTGCGCGATGCCGCGGCCAAGAAGAACCTCAAGACCGCTCCGCAGCTTCGCCGCGCCCTGGCCGAGCAGCTTGAGCAGCACTTTGTGCCCATCGAGCGAGATCCGTTCTCCGATACGCCGAGCTGCGTGCTGTTTGTGGGCATTAACGGTGCCGGCAAGACCACTACGGTCGGCAAGATCGCGAGCGCCATGGCTGCCCGCGGCAAGAACGTGGTGATCGGTTCGGCCGACACCTTCCGCGCCGCCGCCATCGAGCAGCTTGATGTGTGGGGCCAGCGCGCTGGCGTCCCCGTCATCAAGCGCGACCGCGGCTCCGACCCGGCAAGTGTTTGCTACGACGTGCTCGACGAGGCCGACAAGCGCGGCAGCGACCTGGTGCTTATCGATACCGCCGGCCGTCTACACACGAGCCCTGAGCTCATGCGCGAGCTTGCCAAGGTGGTCAATGTGACCCGTAAGCGCGCCGCCAATATGGCCGCCGGTCCCATGCCGGTTTCGGTCGTGCTTGTGATCGACGCCGCGACGGGCCAAAACGGTCTGAACCAGGCGCTCGAGTTTAACGAGGCGCTGGGCCTGGACGGTATTATCATGACTAAGCTCGACGGCACGGCTAAGGGCGGCATCGCCATGGCCGTGGCCGAGAAGCTCAAGCTCCCGATCCTGCGCATCGGCGTGGGCGAGCAGGTCGATGACCTGCAGGAGTTCAATGCCAAAGATTTCTGCCGCGCCCTGGTGGGCGAGTCCAATTAAGGAGTGACTAGTGTTTGATTCCCTGAGCGATCGCCTCAACGACACATTTGACCGCCTGCGCGGCAAGGGCAAGCTGACCGAGGCCGATATTACTTCGGCCATGCGCGATATTCGCATGGCGCTGCTCGAGGCCGACGTTAACTTTAAGGTTGTCAAGGAGTTCGTCGCCAAGACTAAGGAGCGCTGCATGACCGCAGAGGTCATGGAGTCGCTCTCTCCGGCGCAAAACGTCGTCAAGATCGTGCTCGACGAGCTTACCGAGATGCTCGGCTCCACCGAGAGCAAGCTCGTCTTTAGCAACCGTATTCCCAATGTCATCATGCTCGTGGGCCTGCAGGGCTCCGGTAAGACCACGGCTGCCGTAAAGCTGGCCTACCTGCTCAAGAAGCAGGGTCGCTCGCCGTTGCTCGCCGCGTGCGACGTCTACCGTCCCGCTGCTGCCGACCAGCTGGCCACGCTCGGTGGCGAGATCGGCGTACCGGTCTTCCGCGGCGACGGTGCGCACCCGGTCGATATCGCCAAGGGCGCCATCCAGGAGGCCGTCGACCACCTGCGCGACGTGGTCATCGTCGATACCGCCGGACGTCTTCAGATCGATGAGCAGATGATGCAGGAGGCCGTGGACATCAAGAAGGCCGTTAAGCCCGATCAGGTGCTGATGGTCGTCGATGCCATGACCGGCCAGGATATCGTCAACGTCGTCTCGACCTTTGCCGAGCGCACCGACTTTGACGGAGTGATCATCTCCAAGCTCGACGGCGATGCCCGTGGCGGTGGCGCGCTTTCCGTGCGCCAGGTGACCGGCAAGCCCATCAAGTTCGTGAGCATGGGCGAGAAGCCCGATTCGCTGGAGCCGTTCTATCCCGATCGTATGGCCAAGCGCATTCTGGGTATGGGCGACGTTGTCGGCATTATTGAGAAGGCCCAGGAGGCGGCCGACGCCGAGCAGCTCGAGGCTGCCGAGCGCATGCTGCGCGAGGGCTTCACCATGAATGACATGCTCGACCAGATGAAGGCCGTCAAGAAGATGGGCGGCATGAAGGGCATCCTGGGCATGCTCCCCGGCGGCCAGCGTGCGCTCAACCAGATGGGCGGCAACCTGGACGAGGGCATCTTCGACAAGAACGAGGCCATCATCATGTCGATGACCAAGGAGGAGCGCCTTCGCCCCTCCATCATCAACGGTCAGCGCCGTGCCCGCATTGCCAAGGGCGCCGGCGTGACCCCCACCGAGGTCAATAGCCTTATGAAGCAGTGGGGCGAGATGAACAAGATGATGGGCCGCATGCGCACGATGGCCAATCAGGCGCAGGCCGGCGGCAAGAAGGGCAAGAAGGGTAAGAAGGGCAAAAAGATGCGCATGCCCAATATTCCCGGTCTGGATGCCATGGGGCTGGGCGGCATGGGCGGCCTGGGAACGGGCGGCCCCAAGTCCGATATGGACCTGCTGCGCCAGATGGAAGCGCAGATGCGCAACAAGAAGTAACGACTAGTTGAGTCGTGTATGGCGAAGGCCGCCTGGATGGTATTCCAGGCGGC
The DNA here is from genome assembly GCA_902488525.1 of uncultured Collinsella sp. Classification (GTDB taxonomy): domain Bacteria; phylum Actinomycetota; class Coriobacteriia; order Coriobacteriales; family Coriobacteriaceae; genus Collinsella. The sequence continues at coordinate 346 of CABTWP010000058.1, read as the reverse complement.
CTTCGCCGTTTGTTCGCTGGTTGTCGCACGCGTGGAAGCGCGTTCTCGACGAGGTGCTTGCCGCTAGTGGCAGCCGCAGCCTTCGTGCCCGTCATGGTCGTGGTGACCGTGGCAGCCGCAGGACTCGCCATGCTCGTGGATGTGCTCGTGATCATGTCCATGGCAGTCGCAGGTGGCCTCGCCGTTCTGTGCGAGCGTGCCGGCAATGAGGGCCTCGACGCAGGCATCGCAGCTGCCCTGGGCGCCCGCATAGACCGTGATGCTGGCTTGGGCAAGCGCGTTGATAGCGCCGCCGCCGATACCGCCGCAAATGAGCGTGTCAACGCCACCGTTGGCAAGCAGGCCC
>CABTWP010000057.1 GCA_902488525.1 uncultured Collinsella sp. | reverse complement strand
TAGTCATTGGGGACGTTCTTAAACGACTAGTCAAAAGGGACACTCCTCCTCAAAAGCGCCTTGAAATGTCGCGCCAGAGGAGTGAAGCCGTGGCACCCGGAATAGCCGCGCCACCCCTCCGCGAGACAAAATGATCCGTTTCCCTCCGTCCCCAAGGGACAATTTTCAAAACTACGCCGGATTACGGGGCCAGGATGCTGCAAGCCAACCATACCCTGCATTATCAAGAAGCAATAAGCCATCTACCTGCGGGTTTAATTTCACTATTGGCACCATGGTCGCCAGTTGGCGATTCAGCCCCGTAAACCGGTATAGTTGCGATTTGGTAGCATTTCCCAGCAAACCAAATAGTCTCACCAAACGAAAAAAGCCCGACCTCCGCATGGAGATCGGGCTTATAGGGCTCAGCAAAGCCGAACCTACACGGTCAAATGACCCGTAGCTTACATCTGCTCGGGAGCGGAGACACCAACAAGGGTGAGCACCAGGGCGAGCGTCACGCGGACGGCGTCGCAAGCGGCCAGACGGGCACGCGAAAGCTCGGGGTCGACGGGACGGCCCTCGCTCGGCAGAACCTGGCAGGCAGCGTAGAAGCTGTGGAAGTCGCCGGCGAGTTCCTCAGCAAAGTGCGTCAGACGGAACGGGGCGCGGTCGCGAGCGCAGCTGGCGATGAGGTCGGTGAGCTCGTTGAGCTTACGCGAAAGGGCGAGCTCGGTCGGGTCGGTCAGCAGCGAGTAATCGACGTTCTCACCGATGGCCTTGGCGGCGACGGCCTTCATGCCCATCTCGTCAGCCTGCTCGGGCGTAACGTCAGCGGCACGGCGCAGGATGGAGCACACACGGGCGTGAGCGTACTGCACGTAGTACACCGGGTTGGAGTTGTCGCGTTTCTTAACGGCCTCAATATCGAAGTCGACCATCTGGTTGGAGCTCTTGGAGATGAGCGTGTAGCGAGCGGCATCGGAGCCGACCTCGTCGACGAGCTCCTGCAGGGTCACCATGGTGCCCTTGCGCTTGGACATACGGACGGGCTTGCCGTTGCGTAGCAGGTTGACGAGCTGGCCCAGCAGAACCTCGAACTTGCCGGGATAGCCAAGAGCGTCGCAGACGCAGCGGACGCGCTCGATGTAGCCGTGGTGGTCGGCGCCCCAGATGTCGATGACGTGGTCGACGCGCTGGAACTTATCCCAGTGATAGGCAACGTCGGAGGCGAAGTAGGTGTACTCGCCGTCGGACTTGATCAGGACGCGGTCCTTGTCATCGCCCAGGTCGGTGGAGCGGAACCACAGGGCGCCGTCCTTGGTGTAGAGGTAGCCCATCTTGTCGAGCTTCTCAAAAGCGCGGTCGACGGCGGAGGTGCCGGCGGTCTCGCCCTCGGTGTCCTTCACATACAGCGAGCGCTCGGAGAACCAACGATCGAAGTCGCAATTGACGGCGTGGCAGAGGTCGCGCATGTTGTCGACCATCTTTACGTAGCCGCGCTCGCGGAAGCTCTCCATGCGCTCCTGAGGATCGGCGTCGACCCACTTATCGCCGTCGGTGCGCCAGAACTCAGCAGCCTCGTCGATGATGTAGTCGCCGCCGTAGGAGTCCTTGCCCAGGGTCTCGGCAAAGTTGTCCTGATACGGATGGGTCTCGGGATGCTCGTCGTTCTCGTCGGCGACAAAGGCGTCGCGGTCGGCGATCAAGATCTTGTGAGCCTCGTCGATATCCACGCCCTGCTTGGCGATGATGTCGGCAAGCTGCATATAGCGCGTGCTGATGGAGTTGCCGAAGGTGTTCATCTGAGAGCCGTGGTCGTTGATGTAGAACTCACGCTGGATGTCGTAACCGGCGTGGTCCATAACACGGCAGAGCGAGTCGCCCAGCGCGGCCCAGCGGCCGTGGCCAATGTGCATGGGGCCGACGGGGTTGGCGGAAACGAACTCGACCTGGGTCTTCAGGCCACCACCGACGTTGGACTTAGCGAAGTCCATGCCCTTCTCGCGAGCCTCGCCAAAGATGGCATTCTTGACGGCAACGGAGAGGTAGAAGTTGATGAAGCCGGGGCCTGCGATCTCGACTTTCTCAATCGCGGGGTCCTCGGGCATATGGGCAACGATGGCCTCGGCGATCTTGCGCGGGGCGCAGTGGGCCAGCTTGGCGGACTTCAGGGCCATGGTAGAGGTCCACTCGCCATGAGAAGTGTCAGCCGGTCGCTCGATAGCGCAATCGTCAAGTTCAAATGCGGAAAGGTCGCCGGCCTCCTGGGCCGCAGCAAGCGCAGCGCGTACCAGCTCTTCAATCTTCTCGGGCATAGATCCTCCTTGTGTTAAAGCCCCCGAGCTCTTGGTCACTCGTAGGGCAAAAGCCAGAGTTTGTAGCACTCTATCACAAGCGACGGGCACTGTCGCAGGGTAAAGCCAATCGATATTGCATATGCACAAAATTGACTACAGCTTGTATGGAGTCACTCAAAGATGCCGGTCTGCCTGCAGATTATGCAGGCGTTGAAAATGCATAAAGGTGTGAATGAGCTGCGTCTGTTATCGAATACTCTTACCTATCGGAGTTGTGTGCTTTTCCTGCATAAAGTGAGAATTTGCGCACGTCAGCGTGTTATTCTAGACATATGTAAATTCGTATAAGTTGGAGGTAGCATGTTCTCAATCGGTCAACACGTCATTCATCCGGGTCAGGGAGTCTGCACCGTCGTCGGTTTTAGGGACGACACGCCGCAGCCCATGCTGCTGCTCGAGACCAAGCAGGGACATGCGCAGACGATCCTCATGTACCCCGTGGCGCAGGCCGATCGTTTGCACGCCGCCATCTCTCAGCAAGATGCCGAGCACCTGCTGAGCCACTATGACGAGCTGGAGTGCGACACCTTCACCGAGCGCAACAGCTCACTTGAGGAGACGCACTTTAAGCAGCAGCTCAAGCTGGGTGCGCCCGAGACGGTCCGCGTGGCAAAGACCATGATGCACCGCATTCGCCAGGCCGAGGAAGCCGATAAAAAGCCCAGCTCCTACTACATGCGCGTACTCAAGGAAGCCAAGCGCCGCTCCATCGAGGAGTTCGCAGTGGCCTTGGGCGTCACCGAGGAGGACGCCGAAGCCCGCCTAGCCCAAGCCGCCCTCAACTAACCCAACCGCGCCAAAAACCACCACAAAGGGGACAGGCACCTTTGTGGTGGTTTTCTTGTTCTAGTAGTATTCATTCTTATCGATACCCACGAGCACAAGGAGTCTCTTATGGCAGAGCCGCTTACCGCCGGAATCACCCGCGACCGCGCGTTTGAACTGCTTAACGAGCACAACAAAGACCCGTTCCACATCACCCATGGCGAGACGGTCGAGGGCACCATGCGCTACTTTGCGCGCGAGTTCGACCCCGAGAACGAGGAGTTTTGGGGCATCGTCGGTCTGCTGCACGACCTGGATTGGGAGGAGCATGAGGACGACCCCATGAACCACACCATCTATGCTGCCAAGATTCTTAAGGATGAAGGTGCGTCTCCCGAGCTCATTCGCGCCATCCAGACGCACACGTCGGACTTCAATACCTCGCTGCCCAAACCCGAGCTGCAGATGGAAAAGATCCTGTTTGCCTGCGATGAGCTCACCGGCCTGATCGGCGCTGCAGTCATCATGCGCCCGAGCAAGAGCGTTATGGACTTTACGACCAAGTCGCTCAAGAAGAAGTTCAAGGACAAGCGCTTTGCCGCCGGCTGCTCGCGCGCCGTGATTTCGCAGGGCGCCGAGATGTTGGGCTGGGAGCTCCCCGAGCTCTTTGACCGCACCATCGCGGCCATGCAGTCCTTCGCTCCCGACCGCGACACCTTCCAGGCCTAATCGTCCACGCCGCCTAAAACCACCACAAAGGAGAAGGGCACCTTTGTGGTGGTTTTTGTTTGCGCGGGCGTTAGGGACGGACCTGACCGGTGCCGCGGAGCTTGTATTTGTAGGTGGTGAGGGCCTCGGCGGCAAAGGGGCCGCGGGCATGGAGCTTTTGGGTCGAGATGCCGATCTCGGCGCCCAGGCCAAACTCGCCGCCATCGGTAAAGCGCGTGCTGGCGTTGGCGTACACGGCCGAGGCATCGACCACATCCAGGAAGCGCTCGCAAGCATCCGTGTCCTCGGCAACGATGGCCTCGGAGTGCATCGTGCCGTAGCGGTTGATGTGTGCGATGGCCTCGTCCTCGCTTGCCACGACCTTCACGCTCATCTCGAGCGCCAGGTACTCGCGACCCCAGTCCTCCTCAGTCGCGGCGACGTAGTCATCACCCTCGGCAAGCCCGGCATCGGCGCACGCGGCGCAGGTTGCCTCGTCGCCGTGAATGAGCACGCCGCGGTCATGCAGCACGGCCACGACCGCGGGCAGGAAGCGATCAGCAACGGCACGGTCGACCAGCAGCGACTCGGCGGCATTGCACACACCCACGCGCTGGGTCTTGGCATTGACGATAATGTTGAGCGCCTTATCAAAGTCGGCGGATTCATGCACGTAGATGTGGCAGTTGCCCGTGCCCGTCTCGATCACCGGCACAAGCGACTCGCGCACGCAGCGCTGGATCAGGCCTGCACCGCCGCGCGGAATGAGCACGTCGACGATACCGCGGAGCTTCATGAGCTCGCCAGTGGCCTCGCGGTCGGTTGACTCGATCATCGACACGGCCTCGCGCGGGAAGCCCTTGGCCTCGAGCGCATCGGCCAGCAGCTCGGCGATCATGGCACACGAGTGATAGGCCAGCGAACCGCCGCGCAGAATGCAGGCGTTACCGGTACGGATGCAGATGCCTGCGGCGTCGGCCGTCACGTTGGGGCGCGCCTCGTAGACCATAGCGACCAGGCCCAGCGGCACACTCACACGGGTCAGGTCCACGCCGCTTGCAAGCACGCGGTGGTCGAGCACGCGGCCCACGGGATCGGGCAGCTCGGCGAGCTTTTCCAGGCCGGCGGCCATGCCCTCGATGCGCTCGGGCGTCAGCAGCAGGCGATCGAGCAGTCCGGCCGAGGTACCCGCATCGCGCGCGGCGGACATATCGAGCTCGTTGGCGGCGATGATGGAGTCGACACCGTTGCGCAGTGCTGCGGCCATGGCGCGCACGGCCTCCTGGCGCTGCTCATCGCTCGCCGTGGCAAGCGAGGCCGACGCTGCCTTGGCGGCAACGGCAAGATCGTGGACATACGTGGCTATATCGACCGACATGGGCGGCCCTTTCTCCTAGAAGTTTGCAACCATGGTAGCCGATTTGCGCATGGCCTCGCCCGCGGCGGTAGAATTGGTCAACCCGAAACACCGCAACGAACGGAAGACTCACATGGCCCTCATCACTTCGTACCACGTCCCCGGCCTTTATGTCGAGGACCACAGCATCGACGTCCCCCTTGACTGGCGCGGCCTGGAGCCGATGCTCCTGGCCGTCGGCAGCACCATGCGCCGCGGCGCTATGCCGGCACCAATCGCCGGCGCGCCCGAGAGCATCAAGCTCTTCTACCGCGTGGTTTGCGCGCCCGACCGCATCAACGACGATCTGCCGCTGCTCCTGTTTTTGCAGGGCGGCCCCGGCGGCGAGAGCCCGCGTCCGCTGTCGCCCACAAGCGACGGTTGGATCGACGAGGCCGTCAAGCACTTCCGCGTCGTCCTGCCCGACCAGCGCGGCACCGGGCGCAGCAGCTGTGTAGACGGGCGCACGATTGCCGCACTGGGCGAGCGCGCGACGGCGGCCGGCTCCGATGCCGCACGCTCGCAGGCTGACTTCCTCAAGCGCCACCTCGCCAGCTCCATCGTGCGCGATTTTGAGTACCTGCGCCTAGTGGGCTTTGGCGGCAAGCCGTGGGTCACGCTCGGCCAAAGCTACGGCGGTTTTTTGACGCTGAGCTACCTGTCGCTCTTCCCCGAGGGCGTGGCGGCGAGCTTTACCTGCGGCGGAATCCCCCACGTGCCGGCGAGCGCAAGCGAGGTCTACGCGCGCACCTTCCCGCGTATGGCCGCCAAGACGCAGCAGTATTATGACCGCTACCCCGCTGACGTCGAGCGTGTGGCGACCCTGGCCGATGCTATCGAAGAGCAAAAGCCCGTGCTACCCGACGGCTCGCCAATGACGGTGGAGCGACTGCAGCTCATGGGCAGCGACTTTGGCATGAAGCCGAGCTTTGAGCGCATGCACTGGATTATCGACCATGCGTTTGTTGATGGCGACGGCACGCTGGGCTGCGGTGCCTCAGTATCCGATAGCTTTTTGATGCGCGCTTTCGAGCGCACCAACACGCGCACGAATCCGCTGTACTGGACGCTGCAAGAGTTCATCTACGCCGATGGCGACACCATGCCCATTCGCTGGGCCGCGGCAGAGGAAAAGGCACACCGCGCCGAGTTCGACACGCTCGCGCGCCCGCTCATGTTTACCGGCGAGGCCATGTTCCCGTGGATGTTCGAGCAGATGCCCGAGCTCAAGCCCTTCAAGCCCGCGATGGAACTGCTGATGGAAGACACGAGCTGGGACAAGATTTACGACCCGCAGCGCCTAGCATGCAATGAGGTGCCACTCCAGGCCGCCGTGTACTTCGATGACATGTACGTGGATTCGGGTCTGCAGCTCGACACGCTCAGCCGCGTGGGCAACTCGCACGCCTGGGTGACCAACGAGATCGAGCACGACGGCCTGCACGGCAGCGTGGTATTCAAGCACCTCTTCGACGAAGCCCTCAACCGCGGAGACCTGCGCCGGATCTTTTAGCGAAGGAGTGTCCCCACCTGCCGGCACAATAGGAACGTCCCCAAGTGCTGAATACCCGAGCGCCGGATGACGCCCTTCGCCACGAAAACTGCCCATCTACTACGTTTCACCCGCATGGCCCAACCAGATCCCATAAATAGAGAAAACCGCAGGCGTTCTACCTGCGGTTTTCTTTTTACAATTCTCGGTATGGTTACCGATAGCCTATTAAACGTAGTAGATGGGCCGTTTTCGTGGCGACCAGCTCGGACATATGCGCGGCGGGGCAAAGTTACCCTGGTAATTTCGCCCCACGTGCATTGCAGGTCGAAGGCGCCCGGCGTCGAGGCCTAAGCAAATACAATCAAGTTGTCCCTGTGTATCGCCGGCTTCTCGGCCAAGTTAGCGAGCAGGCGGTTGCTGGCGATCTGGTCCTGGCGGCGTCCTGCCGCAAGCTCCAGCACGTCCGAATCGGCCTCGGCGATACCGCGGGCGACAACCATACCGCTCGGATCGCACACGTCGAGCACATCGCCCTCGGCAAACTCGCCATCGACCTCGCGAATACCCACCGCAAGCAGGGAAGAGCCACGGCTGACCAGCGCCTTCGCGGCACCGTCATCAACCATCACCGAGCCGTGGGCCTTGTCGCCCAGCGCGATCCACAACTTGCGGGGTGCGATGTCCAGACGCTCCGCCGGCGGATCGAACAGCGTGCCCACGCTCTCGCCGCGGGCGAGGCGCACGAGCGCATCGGGCTCCTCGCCCGAGCAAATCACGCTCTGAATGCCCGCCGTCATGAGAATGCGGCTCGCGCGAATCTTGGTGATCATGCCACCCGTGCCAACCGATGTGGAAGAATCGCCCGCCGAGGCGATAATCTTGGCATCGATCTTATGCACGACCGGGACTAACTCGGCCGTCGGGTCCTCGTGCGGATTGGCGGTGTAGAGGCCGTCGATGTCGGACAGCGTCACGCACAGGTCGGCGGAAACCAGGCAGCTCACGAGCGCCGCCAGTGTGTCGTTGTCGCCAAACTTGATCTCGTCGACGGTAACGGTGTCGTTCTCGTTGACGACCGGCACCACGCCCAGCTCCACCAGGCGCAGCAGGGCGTCGCGTGCATGCAGGTAGGACGTGCGGCGGGCCGTATCATGGCGCGTGAGCAGTACGAGCGAGGTGAGCAGGTCGCGCGCATGAAACTCCTCGTCGTAGGCCGACGAGATGATGCACTGACCGGCCGAGGCGCAAGCCTGTAAGCTCGGCAGGTCACCGACCGGCTTGCGGTCGAAGCCTAGCACGGGATAGCCACAGGCGATAGCGCCCGAGCTCACCACGACCAGACGCCAGCCGAGCTTGCGCAGCGCTGCGGCTTGATCGGCAAGTCCGCCGATAAAGGCGCGGTTGACCTTGCCATCGGCGCCCACCACCGTGGACGAACCGATCTTTACCACCATCGTTTTATAAGAAGTCGTCATACGTCAAACCAATCAACTGTTCAGCGAACGGCCGAGCTGGCGGCCAAGGGAGCGTGACTCGCCCCTACCGCCCAAGGAATCATTTTGCCCAGGGGAAAGCCGAGGCCGCGGCCATGTTCTTGCGCACGAGCTCGTCGCGCACCTGAGCCAGGCCCTGCTCCATGCCCACCACATAGGTCTGCGGGTACAGGAAGCGCTTGAAAGCTGCGTCCAGATGATCGAGCGCCCAAACACAGCGCTCGCGCGCGTCCTGGATGCTCTCACGCGGAGCCACTGCACTGCCATCGCGCACGATCGGCACCAGCAGCTCGCGATACTCAAGCTCCGACACGTCGGTCACCAGGGCGGCATCATTCACGGCCACGAGGGTATTGCCGCGCGCGGCGCCCTCCCCCACCAGATGGTCCTCGTCGTAGATCATGTCGCAGACCGGGCCGCCAAAGCCGTCGTAATAACGGCGCACGCGCTGCACGCCCGGGATCGTGCGCTTGTAGGGCTGCTCGGAGAGCTTGACCACCGGCGTCCACGGGTCGGCCTCGCTCGCACGGCGGGCGGAAAGCTTGTACACGCCGCCCAGCGCCGGCTGGTCGTAGCAGGTCGCGAGCTTGGTGCCCACGCCAAAGCTATCGATGGGCGCGCCCTGGTCGAGCAGCGACTGAATCGTGTACTCATCCAGATCGTTAGAAACCGAGATCCCCACATAGGGCAGGCCCTCGGCATCGAAACGACCGCGGACATACTTGGAGAGCTTGGCGAGGTCGCCCGAGTCAATGCGAATAGCCGACAGGCGCTCGCCCGCCGCCTCCATCTCCTTGGCAACCGTAATGGCATGCTCGCAGCCCTCGCGCACATCGTAGGTGTCGATGAGCAGCGTGCAGTTCTTGGGGCTCGACTTGGCAAAGGCGCGGAAGGCCTCGAGCTCGGAATCGAAGCTCATCACCCAGCTGTGCGCATGCGTGCCAAAGACGGGAATACCGTAGCGGCGGCCGGCGAGCACATTGGACGTAGAGGAGCAGCCGGCGACGTAGCTCGCGCGCGCAACGGCCAGGCCGCCATCGGGACCCTGGGCTCGGCGCAGGCCAAACTCGGCCACGGGACGGCCGTCCGCCGCCAGCACCACTCGCGCCGTCTTGGTGGCGACAAGTGTCTGGAACCCGACGATGTTGAGCAGCGCCGTCTCAAGCAGCTGGCACTCGAGCGCAGGACCGGTGACGCGCACCATGGGCTCGCGTGGAAAGACGAGCTCGCCCTCGGGGACGGCGTCGATATTTACATGCGCACGAAAATCGCGCAGGTAGTCGAGGAATGCGGACTTGAACATCGCGCCGCCGGCCGGGGCCTGGAGCGAGGCGAGGTAGTCGATATCATCGGGCGTAAAGCGCAGATTCTCGACTAGCTCGGGCAGCTCGGCGGTGCCGCACATGACGGCATAGGCGCTGCCAAAGGGATGGTCGCGGTAAAACGCGGTAAAACAACCCTGCTCATTGGCCTTGCCGCTCTCCCACAGGCCCTGGGCCATAGTGAGTTCGTACAGATCGGTGAGCATTGCGATGTCGGTGGGATGAGAGATATC
>CABTWP010000056.1 GCA_902488525.1 uncultured Collinsella sp. | reverse complement strand
TCCGCAGGACGCAAGAAGCCCTCGCCGCACGAAGTGCGCAGCGAGGGCTTCTTGCATGTCCGAGGACGCGCCGGGAGGGAACTTGTTCTCTGCCCGGATAGGTAAGACAAATTACGCGACGGTGTAAACCCAGTTGTGCTTGTCCTCGACAGCACCAGACTGGATACCAGTCAGGGTCTCGCGAAGCTTCTTCATCACAGGGCCGATCTCGGTGTATCCAGCCGGGAAGGTCACGGTCTCGTCGGCGCCGTAAACCTTGTTGTCGATTTCGCCAACCGGAGAGATGACGGCAGCGGTGCCGCACAGGCCGCACTCCACAAAGGTGCCGGCCTTGACCTCGGCCCACTCGACGGGGCGCTGGTCAACGGTCATGCCCAGGTCCTGAGCAACCTGAACGAGCGAACGACGGGTGATAGAGGGCAGGATGGAGTCGGTGTGCGACTGCGGAACGACGAGCGTGCCATCCTCTTTCACGAACAGGACGTTGGCGCCACCGGTCTCCTCGACATAGGTGCGGGACTCGGAGTCGAGATACAGGTTCTCGGCATAGCCCTCGCGATGGGCCTCCATCGTGGGCTTAAGGGACATGGCGTAGTTCAGGCCGGCCTTGATGTTGCCGGTGCCGTGCGGTGCAGCACGGTCATACTCGGAAACGCGCAGCTTGACGGGCTTGAGGCCGCCCTTAAAGTACGGACCGACCGGGGTCACGAGAATGCGGAACGTGTACTCAGGAGCGGGAGCCACGCCGATCACGTCACCGGAGCCGATCATAAACGGACGCACGTACAGGGTCGCGCCGGAACCGAAGGGCGGAACCCAGGCGGCGTTGGCAGAAACGACCTGCTTGACGGCCTCAACGAACTTGTCCTTGGGAAACGGGGGCATCTCGAGGCGCTGGGCAGAGTTATACATACGCTCAGCGTTCATGTCGGGACGGAAGCAGACGATGCTGCCGTCCTCGGCGGTGTAGGCCTTCAGGCCCTCAAAGACCTCCTGGCAGTAATGGAAGATACCGCCGCACTCGGAGACATGCAGGGTGTGGTCGGTGGTCAGGCCGCCCTCGTCCCACTCGCCATCCTTCCAATGAGCCTCGTAGCTGTAATCGGTCTTCATGTAGCCAAAGCCGAGGCTACCCCAATCGATATCCTTCTTCTCGACAGTCATATGTCGCTCCTTACATACACAGTTGCATACTCGCGAACCCGCACGCAAGGACCGAGGCCGACCGCGTCGCAACGTCGCACGCCCGGAGCGTAGAGCCGGACGGGACACGCGAGCAGCATCAAAGCCGATGGCACGTCGATTCGCATGCACGAGATTGTACTCCCCGCACGCGTCTGATAAAACGCTTTTCTTTAACTAAGTAAAGTATTTTCATTTGACCGAAGCAAAAAGGCCCGCCACCGTAAGCGGTGACGGGCCTCAACTGTACGGTCTGCGCGCTGGCTCGAGCTAGGCGTTCTATTTACCCAGCTTGGCCTTAACCAGACCGACCACGGTCGGGATGATCGACACGGCAACGATGCCGATAATCAGCAGCTCAAAGTGCTCTTGCACAAAGGGAATGCCGCCAAAGAAGTAGCCCAGCAGCGTAAAGACCGTCGACCAGGTAATGCCGCCCAGCACGTTAAAGACGACAAAGTTGCGCCAGTGCATGCCGCCCATGCCAGCGATAAAGGGCACAAAGGTGCGGATAAACGGGAAGAAGCGACCCAGGAAGATGGCCAGGTGACCCCACTTGTCCAAGAAGTCCTCGGACTTTTTGATGCGCTCGGGCGTCATGGCCTTGACCTTGCCCGAAGCGATGATCTTGCGGCCAAAGAAGTGACCGATCATAAAGTTGCACTGATCGCCCAAAATGGCAGCGGCCCATGCGGTGGCCAGAAGCGCCACGATGTTAAAGCCGCCGTTGTGGGCAAAGAAACCCGAGGCGAACAGCAGCGAATCACCGGGAAGGAACGGGAAGAACACCACGCCCGTCTCGATAAAGATGATCAGGAACACGCAGCCGTAGGCCATAAGCGGGCCGGCGGCGATCCAGCTGGCGATCGCGGTGCGCGGGTCCTTAAGCAGCTCGGCAATAAAATTGATGAAACCCATGAAGTAAAACCTCTCAGTTGTGGGCGCGGATACGTCCAAGTTGACCAGTATACGGTTGCGGTGCCCCCTCGTGCGCAACCCCACAAAAGCATGACTCCATTACCAGCAAGTTTGCATAACTGACACTTGTAGCGCAAAGCCGCCAAGATTGTCCTTTTTAATCCCTAGCGAATCGCTATACTTTATTGAATCGCATTGCCATGGCGCTAAGGGAGGGCGGCCGGTGAGCTTTATCAATACCATTCGCGAGGACATCAAGACCGTCCAGGCGCAGGACCCCGCCGCGCAAAACGGTCTGGTCATCTTTCTTTCCTATCCTGGCCTGCACGCCAAGTGGAACCACGTGCCCGAGCACTGGCTGTGGGAGCACGGTCATCGCTCGCTCGCCCGCGTGCTCTCGCAAATCACCCGCCACATCACCGGCGTCGAGATTCACCCTGCCGCGCAGATTGGCAAGCACTTCTTTATCGACCACGCCATGGGCGTCGTCATCGGCGAGACCACCATTGTGGGCGACAACTGTGTGCTCTACCAGGGCGTCACGCTCGGCGGCACCGGCAACGAGACCGGCAAGCGTCACCCCACCCTGGGCAACAATGTCACGGTGGGCACGGGCGCCAAGGTGCTCGGCAACATCCGCATCGGCAACAACGTCAAGATCGGCGGCAACTCGGTCGTCGTTAAGGACGTCCCCGACAACTGCACCGTCGTGGGCGTGCCGGGACGCATCATCAAGCGCAACGGCTGCCGTGTGTTCGAGGAGAGTTTCGACGCCAAGCAGCATCGCGAGTACATGCCCGATGACGCCGCCGAGCAGTCCGCCCTCAACCGCCAGGGCATCACCGAGAATGCCCGCCGCGTCAAGGAACTCGAGCGAGAGGTGGCCGAGCTCAAGGCCCTCGTCGCCAAGCTCGTGGACGAACGCTAGGAACGCAAGCGGCACAAAACGACATCGGCATCAACGCAAAGGCGCGCCAGGGAATTCATCCCCGGCGCGCCTTATTTGTGATGTGGCAAAGAGACTGTCCCTTTGTCACATTATGCGAACTGGCTCAGATAGAGGTCGGCGTAGGCACCCTCGGCAGCCAGCAGCTCCTTATGCGTGCCCTGCTCGATAATGTTGCCGTGATCCATGACCAAGATCAGGTCGGCGTCCACGATCGTCGACAGGCGGTGCGCGATCACAAAGCTCGTGCGCCCGCGCATGAGCGCGTCCATGGCACGACCGATGGCAAGCTCGGTACGCGTATCCACGCTTGAGGTCGCCTCGTCCAGGATGAGAATCGCCGGGTTATTGAGCAGCACGCGTGCGATGGTCAGCAGCTGACGCTGGCCCTGGCTGATGCTTTCGGCATCGTTGGCCACGCGCGTGTCATAGCCCTGCGGCATGGTGCGCACAAAGAAGTCGACCTGCGCGGCGCGCGCAGCCGCCACGATCTCCTCACGCGTCGCCTCGGGACAGCCGTAGGCGATGTTTTCGGCAATCGTGCCATCGAACAGCCAGGCGTCCTGCAGCACCATGCCAAACTGCTGCCGTAGCTCGCCGCGGTCCATGCGGCTCGTATCCACGCCGTCGAGCGTAATACGCCCGCCGTCAATCTCGTAGAAGCGCATGAGCAGGTTGATGAGCGTCGTCTTGCCCGCGCCCGTGGTTCCCACCACGGCAATCTTCTGGCCCGGCTCGGCGGTAAACGACACGTCGTGCATAAGCGGCTTGTCGGGCGAATAACCAAAGCGCACGTGCTCAAAGGAGACGCGACCCTCAACGCGACCCGGCAGCTTGGCGGCCTCGTCCGGCAGCGGATCGGCCTCCATCTCGGGCTCATCGAGCAGGTCGAACACGCGCTCCGCACTCGCCAACGCGCTCTGCAGCGAGTTGAAGGTAAACGACAGCTGCGTCATGGGTTCGGACGCCTCGTAGATAAACTGGAAGAACGCCTGGAACACGCCGACGGTCATGTGACCGGCAACCAGCATGCTGCAGCCCACCAGCGCGATCACGATCTGCGCCAAACGGCCGATAAAGCGCACCGCAGGGCCGACGGCATTGATCATAAAGTCGGCCTTGGCACTCACGCGTGCCAGCTCGCCCGAGGCCTGGTGCACCTCGGCAGAACTTTGGCGTTCGCGGTTAAACGCGCGGATCACCAGACGGCCCGAATAGCCTTCCTCGACCGCACTCGTAATCTTGGACACCCACTCCTGGCGCTCGCCCGTCACATCGTGTGTGCGGCGCGAGACGACCTTCGTCACCAGCAGCGACAGTGCCGTAAAGAACAGAAAGACGAGCGTAAGCTGCACGCTGAACACGAACATCACGCTCACAGCACCAACAACCGTGCCGATCGACACGAGCAGCTGCAGCAATCCGCGCTGCATGCTCTCGGACATCTTGTCCAGGTCGTTGGTCGCGCGGCTGACGACCTCGCCGGGACGATGCGCGTCAAAATAGGCGAGCGGCAGACGGTTGAGCTTTTGCGCGATGCGGTTGCGCAGGCGCAGATTGAGACGCTCAGCGACGCTCGACATCAAAAAGCTCTGGAGCGCATAGAACGAGGCAGCGGCAGTCCAGATCATAAAGTAGACGAAAATGGTCTTGCCGCAGTTCTCCCAGGTGATGCTGAAAGTGGTGTCGTTGGCAAACGCCACCTGAATGTGGCCCCACAGCTCATCGATCACGCGGGCGCTATATGCCGGCGCGGCGGTGTTAAAGATGACATAGAACACAATGCTCGCGAACACGATATAGAAGCGCCAATGGTCGCCGGCAGCCTCACTCCACAGGCGGCGCACCGTCGCCCAGGTATCCCGAGGCGTCTCGTCCTCGTCTTCGTCGTCCACGTCGCGCATACGCTCTGCCTCGGCGCGGGCGCGCTCGTCCTCGGCACGTTCGTTTTCCTCGTAGAGCGCTTGGCGGCGAGCCTCGCGCTCCGCCGCCTTGGCGGCTTCGTCCAGGTCGGGCGCGACGCCCGTCTCCTCGACTGTCTCTACAACCGCAGCGCCATCGACGATGCCCTGCTTCTTGAGCTCCTCGGTCATGCTACTCACCTCCCTTCATCTGCGATTCCGCGATTGCGCGGTACACCTCGCAGGTTTCCATGAGCTCGTCGTGCGTGCCTAGGCCCACGATCTCGCCGTCTTTGAGCACCACGATCTGATCGGCATGCAAAATAGTCGAGATGCGCTGGGCGATGATGAGCACCGCGGCATCGCACGTCTCGTCCTGCAGCGCATGGCGCAGTGCCGCATCGGTCTTAAAGTCCAGGGCCGAAAAACTGTCGTCGAAGATATATAGATCGGCATGCTTCATGAGTGCGCGGGCAATCGCCAGGCGCTGGCGCTGACCACCCGAGAAGTTCGTGCCGCCCTGGGCCACCGGCGTATCGAGCCCCTGGGGCTGGTCGAGCACAAAGGTGCTCTGGGCAACCTCCAGCGCATGGAGCATGTCAGCCTCAGTCGCGTCTTCGTTGCCAAAGCGCAGGTTGCTCGCCACCGTACCCGAGAACAGCCATGCCTTCTGCGGCACATAGGCGATACGCCCGCGGATGTCGTCTTGCGAAAGGTCGCGCAGATCGATGCCATTCAGGCGAATGGCGCCCTTCGTGGCATCGTGGAAGCGAAGCAAGAGCTTGGCCACCGTCGACTTGCCCGAACCCGTCGAGCCTACAATCGCCGTGGTCTGGCTACGGCGACAGGCAAAGCTCAGGTCGCACAGGGTATCCTCGTCGGCATCGTCAAAACGGAACGACATGTGGTCGAACACGGCCACCGCGTCGGCACCGTCAACAGACTCCGCCGCGCACGTGTCCAGCGTGCGCTTGCCGTCCACGATGCTCGGCTCAATCTCCAACACCTGCTGCGCACGGTTCAGGCATGCGGCGGCGCGTGGGAGCGTCAGAATCACCATCTGCGCCGTCATCACAAAGAACAGGATCAGGATCGCGTACTCCAGCACGGCCGAGATGCTACCGATTTGCATGGCGTGGACGCCCACGCGGTTGCCGCCCACCCACAGCACCGCCACCTCGGCGATATTCATCAAAAAGAAGCTGGAGCTGTCGAGACCCACAAACAGGTGGTTGACCTTGATGGCATTGGCCGCGTAATCGCTAAACACCTCGTCCAGGCGCTGCTCCTCGTGGCGCTCCTTGTTAAATGCGCGGATGACGCGCACGCCCACGATGTTCTCGCGCAGCACCACGTTCATGCGGTCGATAAAGCTCTGCAGGCGCATAAAGATCGGCGCGGCGTTGGCAACGGTAAAGACCGCCGCCACCAGCACGATCGCAACCACCACGCCCAGCAGCGTACCCATGGCGGGATCGATGAACCAAGCAAAAATGATGCCTGCCACGGCCAAGAACGGCACCGGCAGCACCAGCTGAATCGTCTGAAGGACAGCTTGCTGAATCACGTTGATGTCGTTGAGCGAGCGCGTGATCATCGAACCCGTGCCAAAGCGCTCAAAGTCGCTGGCGGACAGCTCGAGCGACTTGTCGTACACGGCATTGCGGATATCGCAGGCCACGTTGGCGGCCAGGCGCGCCGAAAGATAGCAGCCCAGCACCGTGCCGCCGCTGGCCATGCCGGTCGCGATAAGCATGTACAGGCCGTTGCGTAATATATAGTCGACATCACCCGTGGTAATACCGGTGTTGACCATGTTCGCCAGCATCGTGGGAACCAACAGCGTACCGACGTTATCTATCAGCACCGCAAACAGCGTCACCGCAATCAGACCGCGGTACGGCCTCATAAACCTCATTAAGAGTCGCATGCGTCCCCCTCGCCCTTATCGTCAGTCTCGTTCTCGGCGGCCACTTGCCGTTTAAATGCCTCGCACTCTTCGTTAAGAACATGGGAGAACTTACCGACCAAGCGCATGATCTCGCACTGTTCCCACGGCTCGAGCGCCTCGAATGCCTGTTGCTCGGCTTTTTGCGCCGGCAACGCGTAGCGCTTGGCAAACCGCACGCCTTCTTCGGTCAGTCGTACAACCTTGTTTTTACGACTGCCCTCGGCAAACTCCAACGTCGCAAGCCCTCGCGCCCTAAGCGTTTTAATCGCCGAATTGATGGTCTGTTTGCTGTAGAACCATTCACTCGTCAGCCGACTCACGGCAACGCTTCCGCCCGCTGCACTCGTGTCGACGAGCATCCAGTAGGCGCAGTCCGAAAGGCCGCAGGCGCGCGAGAACTCCGAATAGATATGGTCGAGTCCATTGAGCAACCGATCGAAGTCGACCAGCGTAACCGCACTATTCATCTATCCCACCATTCAATTGTCCGATTTTTGACCAATTATGTGTCTCTAGATTAGTCCGAGTTTTGACTATCGTCAACAGGCTCTCCGCAAATGCGTGCATTTTTATGGCCTATCGGCAGAAAAAGACCGCCGGCGCGGGGGCGGCGCCAGCGGTCACGTGAAAATCGGGTTTTATTGCCTGTTAAGCGGCGACGGCCTCATAGACCGTAGCGCCCGAGAAGCTGTCATGCAGGCTCTTGCCGGCAATCCACGGCAGCTCGACGACCTCGCAGACCGTGTTGACCAACTCAGAACAGTCAGTAAAGTGGCCCTTGTCGTTGAGGGCCTCGCAATCCTGAACACGCCAATAGCCATCGGTGTGCGTGATGTAGTACTCGTGATCGTTGATCGACACGAAAGCGCGCGTCTTGGAACGCAGCAGCTTCAGAAATCCTTCGAAATCGGTCTCGACGACATCTCCAGCCTGGAACATGATGTTACCTCCTGGCCCGGCGCCACCACGGCGCATTGATAAACGTTGGTACTCCTTTAGTAAAACCCTTATCAGAGGTTATGCGTTCGTCATTTAGGCAAGTGGTAAAAAACCGCAGGGTAGACGGGATAAAACGTTTAACCATCCCATTTGTTTGTCACATTCTGAAGGTACTTTTATGCAAACCTACTTTCCCAATTGGAATCTATCCTTTTGGCCGGGCAATTGACCGTCTATCGTTTGAGCCCGACGGGTATGAACGGGGCATCTGCAACGCCACCGCAAGGAGACACCATGGAGACTATCGAAGCACTCATTCACCGCCGCAGCTGCCGCAACTACAGCGATCGTCCCGTCGAGGCCGAAAAGCTTGCACGTATTATCGAAGCCGGCCAATATGCACCGAGCGGCATGGGCCGCCAGCCGGTGACGTTTGTCGCCGTCACCGACCCCGCGACCGTCGAGCGTCTCTCGCAGCTCAACGCGCAAGTCATGGGCAGCAACAGCGACCCCTTCTATGGCGCCAAGACCGTTGTGGTGGTGCTGGTTGACCGCAGCGTGCCCACACATCTGGAAGACGGCTCGCTCGCCATGGGCAACCTGCTCAACGCTGCCTATGCGCTGGGCGTTGATTCGTGCTGGATTCATCGCGCCCACGAGGTTTTCGATTCGCCCGAGGGCCTGGAGCTACTGGCCAGTTGGGGTCTACCCGCCGACGGCAGCCTGCGCGGTGTCGGTCACTGCATTCTGGGCTATGCCGAGGACACGCTGCCCGAGCCCAAACCCCGCCGCGACAACGTGGTCTACGTAAGGTAATTAGTTCCGCCATTCTACCGAACGGCGGGCTCGTTGACGCTGCGCGGGCCGCATTCACGCCAATCTGACGTTCAATTTCGAGGGCGCGACCAGAAGGTCAGCGCCCTCTCATTTCACGTCACCTTGGCGCAAATGCGGCTCGCTCGCTTTTGGCGACTGACATCGAATGAGCCACTGTCTTGGGCAGCTAAAAAAGCCCCGTCCCAAATTAGCTGCCCCACTCGCAACTTATCCCGCCGATGGAGTTATTGCCGTTTCGCTCGTCTGATTCGCATCGACGTCGTCGCCTTGCTTGTCTTCGTCCTTTTGCACATCGGCGATGGTGGAGGCCGCCGCAACGATACCGCGCTGGGGCGCGACGCTCGTCTGGGCCTGAGCGCCCTCGACAACTTCTGTACCTACATGCGCGAGCTCGGGCGATTTAAACATTGCGTCCAAGTTGGCGCCACCGCCGGCATATCCGAGCGCAGCGAGCGCGATGACGATCACTGCAACGGCGGCCACGATCGGCACGTAGCGATGCCAGCCGGCGGGATTGAGCCCGCTGCGGCGAGCCGCCCCGCGGCTGATGTAGCCGAGCGTTCCGTCGTGCTTGAGCTTTGAGCCCACCACGCGTTTGCGGCCCCACAGCGAGGACTCTGCCTGCATTGCCAAGCGGGCGCTTGCCGAAGGATAGCCGTATTTAGTGCGCTTGAACGAGCCATCAAACCCCGAGGCGTGTTTGCCCCACGTCACCGATGTTGTGCGTCGGTTGACCGGCGCGGCACTCCGCCTTCTGCGGCTCGGTTTTGAAGTCTCAGCCATATGCCCTCGCACGCCGTAACCAAATCGAAACAATAACGCTTTGGACTGTAGCACACGCGTCGCGTGCGGTCACGGGCGCCTCGCTCAACGGTCATCGTCCTTCAGCAAGCGCCACAGCGTTGTACGGCTTATGCCCAGCACCTCCGCCGCACGGGTTCGGTTGCCGTGGAGATGGTCTACAACCAGATGCGCGATATCTCGCTCGGTATCGGCCAGCGGTCGCAGGATATACAGGTCACTTTCAAGCGTCGGGGCGCCAAAGGTTGCGGTCTTAATCACGTCCTCTTGGGCGAACACTTCCTCCGCCACAGCGCGGTCCACCGTGCCCGTCCCCACCAATATATACAGTCGTTCCGAGACCTCGCGGAGCTGCAGATAGTTGCGCGGCCAGCGGTAAGCATCGAGCGTCTTCGTCGCCGCGGCAGACAGCGTGGGCGCTGCCGTCCCAAATGCATCAGCGAGATATTCCAAATAGCGCGCGACCTTCGTCGACGCGGCTCCCTGCTCGGCGATTGCCGGCGCGACGCTCACCGCACAGGCGAAGCGCTCGGTCACAAAGGCGGCTTGATCACTTTCGCCGCCGCCCGGCATGTCATTCGCCGTCAGCACCACATGGCAGCGCGTCGCCAACGCGGTGTCGGTCATCGTGGAGACCAGCTCGCGGAGGCGCTGGGGGCCAACCGCATTCCAGCCCTCAATGCAAAGGGTCAGCCCCGTTTGGAACAGCGGCGATTCGGAGCTTTTGAGCACATGGCGCCAACCGCGATCGGTGAGTTCATCGAGCGCGACGGAAACAAAGGGCTGATCGACAAAAGGGCCATCCAGATAGAGGCGCTTGGCAATCTCGACCTGACCCGCTCCCAGCTCGCCCTCGAGCATAAGGGGCACGCCGCGCGCATAGCTCTCGGTAACCGGTACAGCCACCGAGGCCGCCCCCTCAACGATGCCGTACGCGCTCGATTCGTAGCGGGCCTCAACTTCGTCGGCGTTGAGCCACTCGATGCCCGCATGCGCCGCGGCACCGCGCACCTCGCGGACCACGACGACCCAAAGCCCCCCGCCCTCTTTGTCGGTGGGGCGAACGGTCAGGCTCAGGCGCGCACCCGCACGCCCCATAACCAGACGCGCGCCGTCTCCTATACGGTCGAGGCGCTCAGCTACAAAAGCCGCCACATCCCGCTCAAGCGCCGCGTCATTCATGGTCGAGATCGCGACGTCCCCACGCGCATCGATTGCCAATGCCGAGGCCCCGGCAGCAGCCAGGGCCTCGGTCAAGATGTTCAGCTTGGCATCGCTATCCATGATTTGCCCCTGTCCGCGGCGACATGCAGCCGCCGACGGTCGCACGACCGAGTGTTTCAAAATTGAACGATATTGCTCACCAAACACTATAGGGCAGAAAGCGCCGTCCTGCGAGTATAGGTGTTGCCCCGCATCGCCATCCTGGCGGGGCGATAAGAGCTCTTCGGG
>CABTWP010000055.1 GCA_902488525.1 uncultured Collinsella sp. | reverse complement strand
CGAAGAGCACTTAATGTGCTCTTCGTGCGAGCCAGGACTTGACCGAGCGAAAATCTCAACCCGGCCCCTCGGACCGGAGCGTATGCAGGGTTTGTGTACGAATCCTCGTGTCCGTTGACCGACGCCGGGGTCCCCGCCATAATACTTTCGGTTCACGCACGAATCCGCTGCCAGAGACAGCCGGCGCAAACGGGCATTGCCCGCGAGCTTAATGGGACTTCCCGCCAGCCGAGGTGGTCGAGTAGATATGTCTTCTCGCCCCCGTCGCTCATGCAGCGCGGGGGCTTTCTTTTTGGACATGCCCCCGTCACGTCCTTGTGGCGGACCGTGCCCGGAAAGAATTCGAGGAGGTGTAATTCATGCCCCAGCAGTACAAAATCGACAAGGTTGCAGAGATCGAGTCCCGTATCGCCGAGAACGCCGGTCTGTTCGTCGTCAACTACAACGGTCTGACGGTTAAGCAGGCTCAGGAGCTGCGTCATCAGCTTCGCGAGTGCGGCGCCGAGATGAAGGTCTACAAGAACAACCTGGTCAAGATCGCTCTCAAGAACCAGGAGCAGCCCGAGATCGACGAACTCCTCGCCGGCCCCGTCGCTTATGTGTTCTACGAGACCGAGCCGGTCGAGGCCGCTAAGGCCCTTAAGGACTTCTCCGCTAAGTCCAAGGGCGTCCTTGAGATCAAGGGCGGTATCTCCGACGGCAAGGCCGTTTCCGCTGATGATGTTAAGGCTATCGCCGAGCTGCCCACCAAGGATCAGCTTCTCGGCCAGATCGCCGGTCTCATCTCCGGTTTCGCTCGCGACATCGCTGTCTGCGTCAACGGCGTTTCCTCTGGTCTCGCTCGTTCGATCCAGCAGGTCTCCGAGCAGAAGGCAGCCTAGTCGCTGTTTTCACCCGCGGCGGCAACGCCGCACCCCTGGCGCATTCGCGCCGTGTTTTAACTGATCTCCGTGCATCCGCACGGAAACCGAAAGGACTTAGAAATGGCTAAGCTTACCACCGATGAGATCATCGATGCTCTTAAGGAAATGACCCTTCTCGAGGCTTCCGAGCTCGTCAAGGCTATCGAGGACACCTTCGGCGTTTCCGCCGCTGCTCCTGCCGCTGTTGTCGCCGCTCCCGCTGCTGGCGCTGCTGAGGCCGAGGAGAAGACCGAGTTTGACGTCGTGCTCGAGGGCTTCGGCGACAACAAGATCCAGGTCATCAAGGCCGTCCGTGAGCTCACCAACCTTGGCCTGAAGGAGGCCAAGGAGGTCGTCGAGGGCGCTCCCAAGGCTGTTCTCGAGGGTGCCAAGAAGGAGGACGCCGAGGCTGCCAAGGAGAAGCTCGAGGCTGCTGGCGCTGCTGTCACCCTCAAGTAATCAGGCTTTCTCGCCAGATTTCTTTGCAGACGGGGTTCGCATTGCGAGCCCCGTCTTTTTTGTTTTTCGGTCCCTCGACATCGGTGGCTCAAACTGCCATGTTCTGTGATTTGCGTCGTATCGGGTGCCCTGCCGCTGGGCAATAAAATTGCACCATTCGAGCAATAATTTGCGTTGACCTGCTGAAGAATTGTCTCTGCCTTGTAGTGACATATAGTTCCAGCGGTAAGATGCTTGGGTATCGCAATTTGGTCTGCGGCTGTGTGCCGCACGCATGGGGCGCTTTTGCGCCTGCGAAAGGATCTTTGAATAACATGAAGGCAATCATCCCCGCCGCCGGTCTTGGCACGCGTTTTCTGCCTGGCACCAAGTGCACGCCCAAAGAGATGCTGCCGGTGCTCGACAAGCCCGTCATTCAGTACGTCGTCGAGGAGGCGCTCGACCCCGAGGAAGTCGACGACGCCATCATCGTTACTTCTCCCGGTAAGCCCGAGCTACTGAACTACTTCCAGCCCGATCGCTCGCTCGAGAACCTGCTGCGCGAGCGCGGCAAGAACGCCTATGCCGATGCCGTCGCCCACGCTGGCGGTATGCCGGTCGACTTCCGCTATCAGTACGAGCCCAAGGGCCTCGGCCATGCTATTCGCTCTGCTGCCGACGCCGTGGCAGGGGAGAACTTCCTGGTTCTTCTGGGCGACTACGTTGTGCCTAACCGCGACATCTGCGACAAGATGCTCGCCGTTTCCAAGGAGCACGGTGGCGCTTCGGTTATCGCCGTCGCTGCTTGCTCGCCCGAGGAAGTCAGCCGCTACGGCGTTATCGCCGGTGAGCGCGTCGGTTCGCTCGAGGGTGCCGAGGACGTTGCCGATGCAGAGCCGGGCGCTGTCTGGCGTATCGGCGGTCTGGTCGAGAAGCCCGCTCCCGAGGCGGCTCCGTCCAACCTGTACATCGTCGGCCGCTATCTGCTGAGCCCGCTGGTCATGGACCTGCTGGCAGATCAGCAGGCCGGCAAGGGCGGCGAGATCCAGCTCACCGACGCCATGGCCCGTTCGCTCGACCGTGAGGCCATGTATGCCGTCGTCATCGACCCGCTGTCGGGCTACGACACCGGCACTCCCTCTGGCTGGATGGCCACCAACGCCCTCATGGCTGCAAGCGATCCTCGCTTTGCCGATGCCTTCTGGGACGCCATCGACGAGCGCGGCGGATTGATGCGCAAGTAAGCCTTCGGACATCGACATTTACGGGCGCGGACCTCGGTTCGCGCCCGTTTTTTATAAGAGCTGCGATTGCTGGCTCTCTGTTCACAGAAAATATATGAACAGATGTTCGATACACATACATCTACCTGCGTATTTTCTGTCGAAAAACTTTGCTACTCCAAAAACTCAATCGCGTCAAGGCTTTTCTTGCCCAACGGTCGGTACCTGATAAACTATTAGGTTGCGATAACTGGCGAAGCTATGCCTCGCCAACCCACCGAGCATTTCCGTGAAGGAGGAAAAACCTGGTGACCTACGCATACACTGCCACTGAGCGCAAGCGCGTCAGCTTCGGGAAAATCCCGGAGGCCATGGAGCTCCCCAACCTTATCTCTGTTCAAAGGGAATCCTTTGAGCGTTTTAAGGACGAGGGCCTTCGTGAGGCGTTCAAGGAATCCAGCCCCATCCAGAGCCAGAACCATGTTCTCGAGGTTACCTTCGGCGAGCATCAGTTCGGCGACCCCGCGCACACCGTCGAGGAGTGCCGCGAGAAGGACATGACCTATCAGGCCCCGCTTCTGACCGACGTCCGTCTCACCAACAAGGAGACCGGCGAGATCAAGGAGCAGCTCGTCTTTATGGGCGACTTCCCCATGATGACCGATCAGGGCACCTTCATCATCAACGGTACCGAGCGTATCGTCGTCTCGCAGCTCGTCCGCTCCCCGGGCGTGTACTACAGCTCCGAGATGGATTCGGGCAAGCAGATCTACAAGGCCCAGATCATCCCGTCCCGCGGTGCCTGGCTCGAGTTTGAGGTCGACAAGCGCGACCAGCTCATGGTCTCCATCGACCGTAAGCGCAAGCAGAGCGCCACGATGTTCCTGCGCGCCCTTGGCATCGCCGTCACCAACGACGACATCATCGAGCTGCTCGGCAACTCCGATGTGATCAAGCGCACCCTCGAGCGCGATACCGCCCTTACCCGCGAGGACGCCCTCATCGAGATCTACCGTCGTCTGCGCCCGGGCGAGCCTCCCACCGTGGACGCTTCCCGCAGCCTGCTCGAGGGCCTGCTCTTCAACCCGCAGCGCTACGATCTGGCCCGCGTCGGTCGTTACAAGGTCAACAAGAAGCTCAACCTCACCACCGAGGAAGAGGTCACGGTGCTCACCGACGAGGATATCGTCGCGACGCTGCGCTACCTCCTGTCCCTCGCTGCCGGCGAGCAGGGCTTCAAGGTCGACGACATCGACCACTTTGGCAACCGCCGTATCCGTACCGTCGGCGAGCTCGTCGCCAACCAGTTCCGTATCGGCATGAGCCGTATGGAGCGCGTCGTCCGTGAGCGCATGAGCTCCCAGGACATCGACGAGATCACCCCGCAGTCGCTCATCAACATCCGCCCGATCGTGGCCTCCATCAAGGAGTTCTTCGGTTCCTCGCAGCTCTCGCAGTTCATGGACCAGGCGAACCCCCTGACCGGTCTGACCCACAAGCGCCGTCTGTCCGCACTCGGCCCTGGCGGTCTTGCCGGCCACAAGTCCGGCTCCAGCCGCCGCACCAACGTGCCGACGGCCGTCCGCGACGTTCACAACTCGCACTACAGCCGCATGTGCCCGATCGAGACCCCCGAAGGCCCCAACATCGGCCTGATCGGCTCGCTCGCCCTCTACGCCCGCGTCAACGAGTACGGCTTCATCGAGGCTCCGTTCCGTCGCGTCGAGAACGGCGTTGCCACCGACCAGATCGACTGGATGACCGCTGACGAGGAAGAGAAGCACGTCATCGCGCCGGCCAACACGCCGCTCGATCCCAAGACCAACGAGTTCATCACGACCGATGCCGAGGGCAAGCTTGTCCGCCCGCACACCGTGATCGCCCGTACCCGCGACTTCGACGGCTCCTTCGGCGCTCCCGCCGACGTGCCCGTCGAGGACGTCGACTACATGGACGTCTCGCCGCGTCAGATGCTCTCCGTCGCAGCCACGCTGATCCCGTTCCTGGAGCACGACGACGCCAAGCGTACGCTGATGGGCGCTAACATGCAGCGTCAGGCCGTGCCGCTGGTTCACCCCGCCGCTCCCTATGTCGGTACCGGCATGGAGCGTCGCGCCGCTCTGGACTCCGGCGAGGTCACCCTGGCCAAGAACGCCGGCGAGGTCATCTTTGCCGACGCCGCCAAGATCATCGTCAAGCATGCCGGCGGCATGGACGAGTATCACCTGGCCAAGTACCAGCGCTCCAACCAGTCCACCTGCATCAACCACCGTCCGCTCGTGCGCGTCGGTGACACCGTTGAGCAGGGCGAGCCCCTGGCCGACGGTCCCTCGACCGATCATGGCGAGCTCGCACTGGGTCAGAACCTCACCGTGGCATACATGCCGTGGGAAGGCTTCAACTACGAGGACGGTATCGTCGTGTCCGAGCGCCTGGTGGCCGAGGACCTGCTGACGACCATCAACATCACCCGTCACGAGATCGACGCCCGCGACACCAAGCTCGGCCCCGAGGAGATCACCCGCGAGATCCCGAACCTCTCCGAGGACATGCTTGCCAACCTCGACGAGGACGGCATCATCCGAATCGGCGCCGAGGTCGGCCCTGGCGATATCCTGGTCGGCAAGGTCACGCCTAAGGGCGAGAGCGCTCTGACCGCCGAGGAGCGCCTGCTGCGCGCCATCTTCGGTGCCAAGGCCCACGACGTTCGCGACACCTCCCTTAAGATGCCTCACGGCGCTTACGGTCGCGTCATCGACGTCGTCCGCTTTAGCCGCGAGAACGGCGACGATCTGGCCCCCGGCGTCAACGAGCAGGTGCGCGTCTACGTCGCCCAGCGTCGTAAGATCCAGCAGGGCGATAAGATCGCCGGCCGCCACGGCAACAAGGGTGTTATTTGTAACGTTTTGCCGGTCGAGGACATGCCCTACATGGCTGACGGTACCCCGATCGACGTTATCCTCAACCCGCTGGGCGTTCCTTCGCGTATGAACGTCGGCCAGCTGCTCGAGTGCCACCTTGGCTGGGCTGCCGCCTGCGGTTGGGATACCGAGCAGGCCGACTCCGACAAGTACGTCCCCGGTCCGTTCTTCACCGCCACGCCTGTCTTCGACGGCGCCAAGGAGGACGAGATCGCTGAGGTCATTCGTCGTGCCAACAAGAACATGCTCAACAAGGCCACCGCTGCCTTTGGCGATCACATGCGTCCCGAGTTCGTCACCCAGCTTGACGAGCGCGGCAAGACCCGTCTGTTCGACGGCCGCACCGGCGAGGAGTTCCGCGAGCCCATTACCGTGGGTACGTCCTACATCCTCAAGCTCGGCCACATGGTCGACGACAAGATCCACGCCCGTTCGACCGGCCCTTACAGCCTGGTTACCCAGCAGCCGCTGGGCGGCAAGGCTCAGTTCGGCGGCCAGCGTTTCGGCGAGATGGAAGTTTGGGCACTGTACGCTTACGGTGCTTCCAACGTCCTGCAGGAGATCCTGACCGTCAAGTCCGACGATACCGTGGGCCGCGTCAAGACCTACGAGTCCATCGTCAAGGGCGAGAATGTTCCGGTCCCGGGTATCCCCGAGTCCTTCAAGGTTCTCGTCAAGGAGATTCGCTCCCTCGCACTGGACATCGAGCCCATGCACGATGCTGACGAGGACGCCTCCGCCCCTGTGACCGCCGAGGAGACCTCTGCTCTCGACGACCTGGCTGCGCTCGCCGGCGTTGACGCCGACGTCGAGGCCCAGGATGCCGAGACCGCCGAGGCACCCGAGGCTGTCGCCGCCACGACCACTGATAAGGAGTAGTTGACTGTGGCAGATTTCGAAGCTACTGATTTTGACTCGGTAAAGATCTCCCTTGCCTCCGCCGACCAGATCCGTTCCTGGTCGCACGGTGAGGTCAAGAAGCCGGAGACCATCAATTACCGTACCCTCAAGCCCGAGAAGGACGGCCTGTTCTGCGAGAAGATCTTCGGTCCCGCCAAGGACTGGGAGTGCTCCTGCGGCAAGTACAAGGGCATCCGCTTTAAGGGCATCGTCTGCGAGCGCTGCGGCGTCGAGGTCACCTCGGCCAAGGTGCGTCGCGACCGCATGGGCCACATCGAGCTCGCCGCTCCCGTGTCCCACATCTGGTACTTCAAGAGCCCCACGAGCTTCCCGATGAGCCGTATGCTCGACATCAAGTCCAAGGACCTCGAGAAGGTTCTGTACTTTGCCAGCTACATCATCACCGAGGTCGACTACGAGGCTCGCGAGGCGGACGCCGACGACCTGCGCGAGGAGCTCGCCGCCGATCTGGAAGAGATCGATGCCGAGTGCGCCCGCCAGATCGAGTCCCTCAAGGAGCAGGGCAACCCCGAGAACTTTGACGAGTTCTCCGACGAGGAGCCGCTGACTCCCGAGGAGATCGCCTCTGGCATCGTCGACATCGAGGAAGAGTGCAAGGACGAGAAGCAGCTCCGCACGGACGCCTTCAACGCCTTCATGAAGCTCAGCGAGCGCGACCTCATTTCCGATGAGCCGCTGTTCCGCGAGATGACTCGCTACTACTCCATGTACTTCAAGGGTGGCATGGGTGCCGAGGCCGTCCGCGACCTGCTCGCTGCCATCGACCTTCCTTCCGAGGCCGAGAAGCTCAAGGCCATCATCGCCGACGAGGACTCCCAGAAGCAGAAGCGCGAGAAGGCCGTCAAGCGCCTCGAGGTCGTTGACGCCTTCCTGAAGGGCGGCAACAGCCCCGCGAACATGATCCTGGATGTCATCCCGGTCATTCCGCCCGATCTGCGCCCGATGGTCCAGCTCGACGGCGGCCGCTTCGCCGCGTCCGACCTCAACGACCTGTATCGTCGCGTGATCAACCGTAACAACCGACTCAAGCGCCTGCTCGACCTGGACGCCCCTGCGATCATCGTGAACAACGAGAAGCGCATGCTCCAGGAGTCCGTGGACGCCCTGTTCGACAACGGCCGTCGTGGTCGCCCGGTCTCTGGCCGTGGCGGTCGCCCGCTCAAGTCGCTCGCCGAGGCCCTCAAGGGCAAGCAGGGTCGTTTCCGTCAGAACCTGCTGGGCAAGCGTGTCGACTACTCCGGCCGTTCGGTCATCGTTACCGACCCCAAGCTGCTGCTGCACCAGTGCGGTCTGCCCAAGACCATGGCGTTGGAGCTCTTCAAGCCCTTCGTCATGAAGCGCCTGGTCGAGCTTGGCAAGGTCGAGAACATCAAGGGCGCCAAGCGCGCTATCGACCGCGGTGCCACCTTTGTGTGGGATATCCTCGAAGAGGTCATCGACGGCCGCGTCGTGCTGCTCAACCGTGCACCGACCCTGCACCGTCTGTCCATCCAGGCCTTTGAGCCGGTGCTGGTCGAGGGCAAGGCTATCCACCTGCACCCGCTGGTCTGCTCGCCCTTCAACGCCGACTTCGACGGCGACCAGATGTCTGTCCACGTGCCGCTGTCCAGCCAGGCTCAGGCCGAGGCCCGCGTGCTCATGCTCTCTGCGAACAACCTGCGCTCGCCGGCATCCGGCAAGCCGGTCAACATCCCTTCGCAGGACATGATCATCGGTGTGTACTACCTCACCCAGGTTCGCGAGGGTCTGCCGGGCGAGAACCACGTGTTCTCGAGCTTCGACGACGCGCTGCACGCCTATGACTGCCGCTCCGAGGTCGACATGCAGGCCAAGATCCAGGTCCGCGTGTCCGCTGCCGATGCCAATGTCATCAACGAGGACGGCACCCGTATCTTCCGCGTCAAGAACGGCAAGAACGAGTTTGTCGACTACGACGTCACCGGCAACAAGACCGCGCGCTTCGAGACCTCTATCGGCCGCATCATCTTCAACCGCCAGTGCCTGCCCGAAGATTACGAGTTCATGAACTACAAGATGGTCAAGGGCGACGTGGCCAAGCTGGTTGCGGACTGCTGCGATCGCTATCCCGAGGCCAAGGTCGGCCCGATCCTCGACGCCATCAAGTACTCCGGCTTCCACTACGCTACCCGCGCCGGCCTCACCATCTCGGTGTGGGACGCTCTCATCCCTGCCGAGAAGCAGGAGCTGCTCGACCGCGCCCAGGCCAACGTCGACCAGATCAACGAGTACTTCGAGGAGGGCTTCATCAACGAGACGGAGCGCCACATCGAAGTCGTTAACGAGTGGACCGCTTGTACCGATAAGGTTGCAGCGCTCATGCTCGACATGTTCGACGAGGAGAACCCGCTGTACATGATGGCCGACTCCGGCGCCCGTGGTTCTAAGACCCAGCTGCGTCAGCTCGGCGGTATGCGTGGCCTGATGGCAGACATGTCCGGCGAGACGATCGACCTTCCCATTAAGGCGAACTTCCGCGAGGGCCTGCTGCCGCTCGAGTACTTCATTTCGACCTACGGCGCCCGTAAGGGCCTGGTCGATACCGCATCCCACACCTCGGACTCTGGTTACCTGACCCGTCGTCTGGTCGACGTGGCCCAGGACGTCATCGTCCGCGAGGAGGACTGCGGTACGCACGAGGGCGTCACCTACAACCTCATCATCCCCGGCACCACCGACCTCAACACCGACCTCGTCGGCCGTTGCTTCATTGAGGACGTCGTGGCTCCCGATGGCACCGTGCTCTTTGAGCAGGACGGCTACATCGAGAAGGTCGCCGACATCCAGAAGATGGTCGATGCGGGCCTTAAGAAGGTCAAGCTTCGCGCGCTGCTCACCTGCCGCTCCAAGTACGGCGTGTGCCAGAAGTGCTACGGCTGGGATCTTTCTACCCGTCGTCCGGTCGCCATCGGTACTGCCGTCGGCATTATTGCCGCCCAGTCCATCGGCGAGCCCGGTACGCAGCTTACGATGCGTACCATTCACTCCGGCGGCGTCGCTGGCGTCGACGATATTACGCAGGGTCTGCCTACGGTCAGCCGTATGTTCGATATCGTCGGCAACGTCAACGAGAAGATCCTGGGTCGCGAGGCCGAGCTGGCTCCGTACTCCGGCCACCTCTCGATTAAGCCCGAGAAGTCCGAGTACGTGCTGACGCTCACCGACTCCGAGGATCACACCCGTGTCCTCGACGAGCGTCGCGTCCCCGCTTCGGTGCGCTTTATGCCCGAGATCGAGGATGGCTGCGAGGTTCGCGCCGGCGATCAGATCACCAAGGGCTTCGTCAACTTCCGCAACCTGCGCAAGCTGACCGACATCGAGTCGACGATGCACACCTTCGTCGAGAGCGTCAAGGACGTCTACACCAGCCAGGGCGTCGACCTGAACGACAAGCACATCGAGGTGCTCGCACGTCAGATGCTGCGTCGCGTTCAGATCACCAACCCCGGCGATTCCAAGTACCTGCTTGGTCAGTACGTCGACCGCTACGAGTTCGCCGACGAGGTCGAGCGCGTTGCCCGTCTGGGCGGTCAGGCCCCCGTGGCCGAGCCCGTCATCCTGGGTACGCTCAAGGTCGCGTCTAACATCGACTCCTGGCTGTCGAGTGCTTCGTTTATCCGTACCGCTGGCGTCCTTACCGAGGCTGCCATTGAGGGTAAGGTCGATCACCTGCTCGACCTTAAGTCCAACGTCATCGTCGGTAAGAAGATCCCGGCCGGTCCCGGCCTCAAGCCGTACGCCAACGCCAAGCTGACGTATCGTACGGCCGACGGCTACGTGGACATCGACGGCCCGGCTTCGCCCAACGCCAAGTCGCTGCCCGAGTGGGCTCCGGTTGAGCTCAAGGACCTGGACGAGCAGCTCCCGCAGCAGCTCGACTGGGCCGGCTACGACGAGTTCGGTGGTGCTGACGGTTCGTTCACCCGCAACGGCCACACCATCTCCGCCGAGAAGGCTCGTCTGTACCTGTTCGACGACCTGGGCGTGTCGCAGCGCTGGACCAACAAGTTCAGCGAGGTCGGCATCGAGACGGTCGGCGACCTGGTCGGCAAGTCCGAGGAGGATCTGCTGCGCATCGATGGCATCGGTGCCAAGGCGATCGAGGAGCTCCGTGACGGCCTGGAGGCCCACGACCTGCTCTACATCCTCGAGAACAACGACGACGTTGCCGACGAGGAAGACCTCTCGCAGCTGCTGCAGATGGTCTTTAGCCCCGACGGTCCGGACGATATCCTGCTGGGTACCTCCGCTCCGACGCATCACGCCGACGCCGACGAGGAGCTCCTGGGCGCCCCGATCGACGACAAGAAGGCTCCCGCCAACGGTGTCATCAACGAGGACATGGCTTCCCTCGACGAGCTGCTCAACCAGCTCGTGGACACCGACGACGCCGAAGAGGCCAAGGACAACGACGAGGAGTAACTTCCAAGTACGTTAACCGCCCTTCCAAAGACCCGTTTCCCAACAGGGAAGCGGGTCTTTTTTGATGAGGAACGTTGCCCCGACGAGCACGTCGGATTCCCGGAACGGGCCGCCCGCTGTTTAAGTTTGTCGCGAGTTCCGCACGCAAAGGAAAGCACTTAATGTGCTTTCCGTCTTGCGCAGGACTGTAGAGCAGCAAACTT
>CABTWP010000054.1 GCA_902488525.1 uncultured Collinsella sp. | reverse complement strand
TATTCAAGCAGAAGACGGCCTTCGAGAGCGGAGTTGTGACGGGAGTTCACTCCTGCCCTCCTCGGACCTGCCGGGAGCTAGGTTAACTAATTCGAGCCTGGTATTCAGAAAAGTCAGTGCAGCAAAATGGCGATGCAGATGGTGCGAATAAGAAAGGGGCACGTTGCTGAAACGTGCCCCTTATGAGTGGGGTATGAGGCTAGCGCTCGTAAATCAAGTTACCTGCCAGGTAGGTGGCCTGAACCTTGGTAGCCTGGAGCTCTTGTGGATCGACAGTGAGCGGGTTTTGGTCCAGGACTACCAGGTCGGCATACTTGCCGGGCTCCAAGCTGCCGAGGTTTTGCTCGTCGCCTGCCGCATAGGCGCTACCCAGGGTGTAGTTGCGCAGGGCTGTAGCCGCATCGATGCGCTCGCTGGGAAGCCAGCCGCCCTCGGGCCAGTGGCTGCGAGGGTCTTGGCGCGTGATGGCCGTGTAGAGCACGTTCATGCTGGTAACGGCTGTGATGGGGCTATCGGTGCCGAAGGCTTGGCGGATGCCGCGCTGCTTATAGGTCGCAAACGGCCACATGATGCGGCTGCGCTCCAGGCCCAGGTCGCGCTCGGGGCCGCCCGGGTCGAGCGTGATATGGCAGGGCTGGCTCGAAGCAACCACGTTGAGCTTGCGCAGGCGGTCGATGTCCTCGGGCAAGAGGTTCTCCAGATGCTCGAGCGTGTTATGACCATGCTGGGGCAGGCCGTACAGTTCCGCGGCCTCCTCAAAGATATCGAGCGCGGCATGGATGGCACCGTCGCCGATGACGTGGATGCGCACGGTGTGACCGCGCTCCGCGGCAGCGAGGACCAGTTTGCGCATACGCTCGGCCGGAACCGTCAGACGGCCCTGGTCGCCCGGGAAGCGCGGGTTGGTATAGGGCTCGGTGAGATAGGCCGTGTGTTCGCTCGACACGCCGTCGAAGAACTGCTTAAAGCCTGGCGCCGAGAGCAGCGCGTTGTTCGCGTAGCGGGTCTGCAGCTCTTCCAAGCGCGACTGGTCATCCAACAGCGTGGGGAACAGATGGGCTCGGATGCCCAACTTGCCGGCTGCCTGCAGTTTGTCGTAGACGTCGTCGCGGATAAAATCGCAGCCCGGCATGGGCATGAGCGACATATCGCATATCGAGGTGATGCCCTGCTCGGCCATACGCCTCATTTGATCGGCGTAAGCGCTTGCGATGCGATCTTCGCCCAGCCACTCAAGGCAGCGCGGCAGCAGCTGCATGGCAGCCGCCTCGTGAGCAATGCCCGTGAGCTCGCCGTTTGCGTCCTTGTCGTAGCTGCCGCCCGCCGGCGGCTCGCTGTCGCGCGTGACGCCGAGCGCCTCGAGTGCACGGCTGTTGAGCCAAAGCGTGTGCCCGTCGCCCGAATACATAACGCAGGGACGATCGGGAAATGCCGCATCGAGCGATGCCTTGGTTGGATGCTCGGGCGGGTCCCAACGGTAATCGCGCCAGCCCTGCGTCACAACCCAAGCGTCGTCGGGCAGGTCCTGGGAAAACTCGAGCGCACGTTGCACCAGCGCTGCCTCGGACGTGCCCATATCCATGAGCATGTACGGCGAGGAACCGACCGAGGTATGGAAGAAGTGCAGATGAGCGTCATGGAAACCGGGGCAGACAAACTGCTCGCCGTAGTCGATAACCGACGTAGCGGCAGGAGCGGCGGCGATCACGTCATCGGGCGCACCGACTGCGACGATACGGTCGCTTGCAATGGCAATCGCCAGCTCGCGGGCGGTATCGGTGCCGTCTTGCGCGGTAAAGACGTTCTTGGAGCGGATAATCCGATCGATATGTTGCATGGGCATCCCCATCTCTGGCAGGAAATTCAACACCCCCGAGTGTACTCCCCCGCCCTTGTAACAAAACCCCAAGCGGCAAACGGCAACTTTACCAGCCCTAGCGGCAGGTGGCATACTGGAGAGAGCCTGTACGATTTTGCGATCAACCCAGCAAGGAGCAAATCGACCATGACGAAGACCAAGGCACAGCAGATTATGGCGGCGACCGAGGCTCGCGCGGCTGACGACGTCACCGCAGCCATCCAAGATATCGCCGCCGAGTTTGAGCCCTACATCATCAAGCAGCGCCGGCACTTCCATAAGCACCCGGAGCTGAGCCTTGCCGAGGAGCGCACGACCTCCGACATTGCCAACCAGCTCGACGCCATGAATATCCCCTACGAGCGTCCCCTTAAGACGGGCCTGGTGGCAACGCTTCGCGGTACCGCGCCGGATGCCTACCACGAGGACGGCACGCCGCGCCGCCGCATCCTGCTGCGCGCCGACATCGACGCCCTGCCCGTCACCGAGCAGACCGGCGAGGAGTTCGCCAGCGTCAACGAGGACTGCATGCACGCCTGCGGCCATGACTGCCATATCGCCATGATGCTCGGAACGCTGCAAATCCTGCGCCATATGACCGACGACATCCACGGCGAAGTCCGCATCGTCTTCCAGCCCAGCGAGGAAAACGGCCAGGGCGCCAAGCTCATGATCGGCACGGGCGTGCTCGACGGCGTCGATGGTGCCTACGCTGCGCATATCTGGAGCGAGGTTGACGCCGGCACTGTAAGCTGCGAGCCCGGTCCGCGCATGGCCAATACCGACTGGTTCCGCATTGATGTCCGCGGCACCTCGTGCCATGGCGCCATGCCCCAACGCGGCCACGACGCCGTCATGGTGGCCGCCGAGATCGTCAATGCCCTGCAGACCATCGTCTCGCGCGAAATCAGCCCCTACGAGCCGGCCGTCATCACCGTCGGCGAGCTACACGGCGGCACCGCGCGCAACGTTATCGCCGGCACGGCCTACCTCGCCGGCACAGTGCGCACCTACGGCGATTCGACCCACGAGGAAATGCCGGAGCTCATGCGCCGCATCGTGGAGCATACCGCGGCAGCTCTGGGCGCCGAGGCAGAGCTCACCGACTACACCATCGCCAACTACAAGGTCGAAAACGACGCCGCCTCGAGCGAGCGCTGCCGTCAGGCTGTAATCAAGTGCCTGGGCCCCACCGGCCAAGGCCATTATTGCGGCACGCTTTCGGGCGAGGATTTTTCGGAGTACCTGCGTCGCGTACCGGGCGTGCTCGCCTTTGTAGGTACGCGCAACCCCAAGATTGGCGCCACGTACGCCCAACATTCCTGCTTCTACAAGATCGACGAGACCGTGCTGGCAAAGGGCTCCATGGTGGCCGCCCAGTATGCTATCGACTTTTTGGCCGAGCCCACGCAAGAGGAGCTCGACGGCCCCGCGATTACCGCGGTCGCCGAAACCAACCCCGATCTGGCCGCCAAGTTGCGCTCTGCCAAGGCGACGACCGCCGAGGCTCGCGACGCCATCCATGATGCCCGAACGGCTCGCCATGCCGCGATCAAGGGCATCCACGACGCACGCGCTGCTGCACGCCGCGAGGAGAAGCACGACGAGTAGTCGATTCGCTGGCATCTCGCAGTCATAGCCACATCGCGATGTCAAAGCGGGGGCGGACGTTTCGACACGTCCGCCCCCGCTCATTCTTCAAGCGCTATTTCTACTATTTCTACCCCGTCCCCAAATGGCAGACGGCATGGCTACTCGTCCTGAGGTTCCTCGTCGGAGCTTGGCTCGGACGCCGACTCAGGTGCAGGTGCCGGCTCAGGCTCAGGCTCAGGCGCAGGCTCGGGCTCAGATGCCGTCTCAGACTCGGGCGCCGGCTCAGGCTCGGTCGCGGGAGCGGGTGCAGGTGCCGGCTCAGGCTTGGGCTCGGACTCAGGTGCGGGCTCGGCATCCGGAGCGCTGTAACCCGAGGGAGCGGACTTCTTCTCGAAGGGCAATACAAAAGTCAGGACGTCGTCCTTGTCCTCGTCGGCCCACTCGCTTGCATAACGTGCAACCCAATAGCCAACGGCACGGTGCTTGAGCATCTTGCCAAAGACCGTAAGAAATACGGTGACGAAAGCGACCAGCACCAAGAACAGCGCGAGCGTGACGCCACCGCCGGTAACAATTGCCTCAATACCCGTAGGACGATAGTAGTAGCTATACATACCGACAGAGGCAATGGCGCCAAAGACGACCGTCAAGATCCATGTGACAACGTTGGCGACCAGGCCCGTCAAAAACTCGGGAAGGAACGAAGCACAGAACAGCTTGGTCTTGTTGTGCTTAAACGCCGCCCAGACCTTATCGAGCGAAAACGCGCTCTCGACACGCCCGGTCACCGCAAAGTGCATCACGGCGATGTCGGCGAACATCTTAAAGAAGACACCCAGAATCGCCGAGGCAATTAGCGCCAGGACAAGCAGGCCAAGCGAGCCAAACAGCGCAGCCTCGAGCGCATAAGAGCCGTAATAAGAATACGAGCCCGCAGCGCCAATTACCACGCCCTCCACCAGCGAAAGCACTACACCGATAACGGGAATGGCAGCGATAACCTCGAGCACGACCGAAATAACGCTCGAAAAGACTCCGAGACCAAACGACGTGGAACGCATCAGCGGACGATCCATGCCGTCATCGATCTTAAGCGACAGATCGCGACCCCACTCGATGCCAAAGCCGGAACCGCACACGCTCGCAATGCAAGCTGCCAAAAAGCCGATGGCAGCCGCAATGCCGCCAATAACGGGAATAAACAACACGAGCACTGACACAACGCAAATCAGCGCCGGCAAAAACGCGATTTGGCATACACGCTGAAGCACGCCCGGAGTCTTGGTCATATCTTGGAACGCCTGAGCCACACAGCCCTTTGGCGCATTCGCCACGGGCGGTTGCGGAACAAACTGCTGGGGCTGAGGCTGTCCCTGGGGAGCGGGGCCAGCGGCACCGGCATTAGGAGCACCACACACGCCGCAGAACTTGTCGTTATCGCCCATGGGGGCGCCGCACTGCGAGCAGAACATAGAATCATCCCTTCGTATCTTGAACGAATCACTTGGATCGCAAACGTTGTCTTTAGCATCATTATTGCCCAATGTGGGGTCAAATACTCAAAGATGACCGATTTGCAAGGTACACGGCGCCAGCAGGCGGTTCGTTGAATACGTCTGTGCTAGTTCGTTCCGCGGAAGCCCTTGCCGACGATCTCGGAGCTGTCGACAATCGTGATAAAGGCACCCGGATCGACCTCGCGCGCATAGCGGCGCAGTTGCACGGCCTCGCGACGGCTCAGCACGCTCATGATCACCGTCACGCACTTGCCCGAGAAGGCACCGTAACCGCGGCTGATGGTCGCCGTGCGGTTGAGATGCTTGACGATAAACTCCTCGACCTTAAGGGGCTCGGAACAAATGACTGTGCAGACCTTACGAAGGTGAATGCTCTCGATGGCCTTGTCGACCACAAGCGTCTTGGCAAACAGGCCGAGCACGCAATACAGACCGACACGCGGGCCATACAAAAAGGCCGCGATGGTCACGATGCCGATATCGACCAGTAGCAGG
The DNA here is from genome assembly GCA_902488525.1 of uncultured Collinsella sp. Classification (GTDB taxonomy): domain Bacteria; phylum Actinomycetota; class Coriobacteriia; order Coriobacteriales; family Coriobacteriaceae; genus Collinsella. The sequence continues at coordinate 5,714 of CABTWP010000054.1, read as the reverse complement.
GCGCGGCCAATCTCGAGCGTGGTGCGGCGTTTGAGGATCATAGCGAGAATGTCCGTGCCACCCGTCGAGGCGCCGATGTCAAAGACGATGGCACTGCCGAGCGCCGGCAAGATGACGGCAAAGCACAGGTCGAGCCACATATCACCCGTCAGAGAGACATCGGTCGGAATGAAGAGCTCAAACAGCGAGACGTAGGCGGACAGCGCAAACGAGGCGAAGACGCTCCAAAGAATCGCCTTGCGCTCCAAAAAGATAAAGCCCAAAACGACGAGAACCGCGTTGATAATCCACATGAAGACGCCGACGGGCAGAGTCGGGAACAGCGTGGACAGAATGACCGACATGCCCGAGGTGCCGCCAAAAGCAAAGTGATTAGGGGTTTTAAACGCAACGATGGCAAAGGCCGTAAGAATCAGACCCAGATTGAGCTCGGCAAAAAAGCGCGGGAAGCCTGGCTCCTGGCTGCGCTTTTGGCCGGCACGCTCGCCGCGCTCGATATCGGTGCGATCGACCACGCGCTCCATCGGCACTACGGGAGGACGATGCACCTCCTCGGCAGCACGCGACGCTGCCTCTGCCGCAGCGGCCTCAATTGCCCATGCTTTGCTTTCTGTCTCGTGCTCGTCGGCCATTACGGCAACTCCTCGTTAACAATTTGGAAACAATGCGCTCATTAGGGTAACGCGGAACGCGGGGATTGCAACCCTTAGTTAGACGAGCGGTATGACTATATCGGGAGCGTACAAAAACGGCCGGCCACGCTTTTGCTTGCGCGGTCGGCCGTTTAACGTTTTCGCAGATAAAACCTGCCAAAACAAACCTGTCCCTTTTTGGAAGGTTATTCGTGCTGGCTGGTGCGGTGCTCGTACTCCTCGGGGGTGATGACGTCCTCGATGCGCAGGTTGACACCCGCCACCTCAAGGCCGGTCATCGCGGCAAGGCGCTCAGTGACACGTGCCTTGACATCGTCGAAGATCGCGGGCGCATAGGCTCCGTACTCGATAATGACGGAGATGTTGACGACCACGCGATTGTCATCGGTGACCTCGACCGTCACGCCCTTGGTCAGATTCTCGGCACCAAACTGCTCCTGCACAAAGTGCATGAGGTTACCCTTCATACCCAGAACGTGCGGAACCTCGCGGGTGGCCATGGCAACGATCTTCTCGATCACGCCATTGGAATAGGTCAGCGAGTCCTCGGACTCGTCCGCTTCCTCGTCCGCCTCCTCGTCGTCCTCATCAGCATCGGACTCGGCCTCGACAAGCGCCTCGTCCTCGAGCGTCACATCCTCGGCCTCGGCAGCGACGGTCTCGTCTGCCTCGAGCTCGGTATCGGCTACATCGACCTTCGTATTAAAAGCCATGGTTCCTCCTTATGCCTGCCGCAGATGCGACAGTCGAATACATATTAGCGGCCGCTAAACAGACGGCCGAAGAAGTTGACGATCCCGTTCTCGCCGTCGCGAATTTGGCCGATCACGGCGCCGATCAGCACGAAGAATGCAATGACGAGCGTGTCCCACAGGCCGAGCGTGAGCACCAACACGGCGAGGATAAAGCCAGCGACGGCACCGAGCGTGGTGTTGGGATGACGCACAGCATAGCTCCAGATGGCAGCGCCCGTACCCTTGATGAGACCCATAGCCTCGTCAAAATCCGCGGCTGCCGCGTCTTGTAACTCGGCTGCCTCTGCTTTGTAATCAACAGGTTCGCTCGCCGGCGCAGCGCTCTGGTCAATCGTCAGGCGCGGCGTACGAGCGGTCTTATCTTGATTGGTATCACTCACCGGAAACCTCCACGGTCTGGACGGTAGTCTTGGACGGCAAAAAACGGACGCGCGTGGTCGTACCCGGCGTGCCGAGCATGGTGTCGCAAGCTTCCTCGATGCGCTGCTGCATCGCGGTAGCCAGAGATGCCACGTCCTTATCGTCAAGCGCGATAGCCTCGACCTTAAATCGGACGTGCGAATCATCGGAGCCTTGGACGCGGGCCTCGACATGCTCGACCATCACGCGGTCGTCGCGCTCGGCAGCAGCCCTGGCACACGAAGAAAGCGCCGCGAGCGTGACCTCGATATTGCGCTCCCCCGCCGGATGCACGCAGGACGGCTCGCGACGAGCAAACATCAGGCGGAAGAAGCTTACCAGCACGCCGATCGCCACAACTCCGCCGCATGCCGTCACGACAATGCGCGGCATGGGGTCGCGCATCAGCAACATAAAGCGATACGTATACGGCCCCCAAAACTGGCAGACAAGCGTACCCAGCGCCACGATGGTAGCGGCAAGGTACACGATCGCTAGGGCTCGTTTGAGTACGCGCACGCGGCGCTCCCTTCAAATCTCGGCTCTCGAAATGCAAAACGGTTCGCATCATTATAAAAGAGCCGGGTCCGGTGCTCTACGCACGCGGATCCGGCTCATCTATTCCACGAGGCTTGCATGCTCGCTTCATTATGCCCAGATATGCACGGCTTAACCCGTGCGGGCGCTACTCCTCCTCGAGGGCAGCGATGACCTCGTCGGTCATGTCCATGGTGCTGTAAACATCCTGGACGTCGTCGAGCTCCTCAAGACGGTCGATGAGGCGCTGAACCTTCTTGGCGTCGGCGCCGGAGACCTCGGTCGGGGTGGTCGGGACCATGGTGGTCTCGGAGCCCTTGACCTGGACGCCCTGCTCCTCGAGCGCCTTGGAGACAGCCATGACCTCGTTGGCAGTAGTCCAGACGATCCACTCCTCGCCGGCGTCCTCGTAGTCCTCGCCACCGGCCTCGGCGATCGCCATCATAAACTCATCCTCGTCACCGGCAGCACCGTTGGCGATCATGGTCTCCTTCTTGGCGTTCTCGTCCAGGATCTCCTTGGCGACGACGATCTGGCCCTTACGCTCAAACTGGAAGGCGACGGAGCCGGAGGTGCCCAGATTGCCACCAGCGTGGGAGAAGGCGGAACGGACATCAGCGGCGGTACGGTTGCGGTTGTCGGTCAGGCAGTCGACGTAGACGGCGACACCGGCGGGACCGTAGCCCTCGTACACGATGTTCTCGTAGACGGCAGCGTCAGCACCCGAACCAAATGCCTTGTCGATAGCGGACTTGATCTTGTCCTTGGGCATGGACTGAGCCTTGGCCTTGGCAACAGCAGCGGCGAGGCTGGCGTTGTTCTCGGGCAGCGGGTCGCCGCCGAGACGGGCAGCAACGGTGATGTTGCGGCTCAGCTTGGAGAAGAGGGCGGAACGCTTGGCGTCCTGCGCGCCCTTACGATGCTTGGTTGTGGCCCACTTAGAGTGTCCGGACATACGTGTCTCCTATCGGTTTCGACCTAAAGCCCAGCGCAGATGCTCGGGCAATATAAACAAACGTCGTTATGATATACCTACTGGCCTGCGAGATAAACCCCAAAATGAAGGCGTCGTGATGATGACCCCTTTGGTGCAAAGAAACCTGACCCCCAATGCACCAAGTTAGAACCAGAGAAAGTCGCTGCGGGTGACGGTGGCGCCGATGGCGAAGGGCATGCAGACGATGACCGGATACAGGTAGCGCATGTAGGTCGATCCGTTACACGGACCAATCAGGCACACGGCAAGCACGCCCAACAGCGGCACCCAGATCGCCAGCGCACGCCATGAATGACGACGCAGCAGGTAGACCACCACGGCGATCATGATCCACACATAGGTGGCCGAGCTCATGGTGAGCGAAATAAACGGGATGCGCTGCACCGCTACACGGTACAGATTGATCAGGTGGTCGCACCAGCGCACCACGTTGCTGTCAACCGGATGGAAGTCGAAGTACTTGAGGTTGTCGGGACGCGCCATGATCTCGGCACTACGCGCCGTGCTGTAGACCCAGGCATCGCGCGCGCTCGGATAAAAATAACCATAGTAGTTATTGATAAGCGCCGAAATATAGCACTCGGGATCCTTCTTAAACATCTGGGCCCATACCGCAAAATAGGCATCGATGTCCTCCTGCGAGGCGTACTCGTTAAAGCAGTTCTTGACGGCATCGGACTTGTCGGGGTTGTAGCGGCGGCCCAGGTTCTCGTACTTGAGCACCCGATCGATCGCAGCGCGCTCCTCATCGGTTACCAAACCGTCGCAGGGCGCCTCCACGATGGTGCCGTCCTCCTTAACCGTAGGGTTGACGCCCGAGTTGAGGCCGTCGTGCTTTTGGACGAAACGAGCCGTCTGCTGGAACGGAATCGAGAGGATTTCGCGCTTGGAACCGGGCGTAATGTCGTGCGCCGGCATAAAGACCTTGGTGAAGTACATATTAGAGGCAAGGCAGAGCGCGAGCACCGCGAGAACGCCAACCCAGCGGAAACGCGGGATGGCGCCCGAAGGCGCAGCACCAGTCTGCTTGGCTGCACGACGAGCCACATGCACGTCCCATACGCAAAACGCCGCCGCGATTACGCATGCCGCCAGGGGAAACACCAGGCCGCCGTTGCGCAGAAATGTGGAACCCATGGCGCCCAGAGCGAGCAGCAGCCAGTCGTGGCACGCAAAGAGCACGGGGGCTTTCTCGCCCGCTCGCTCGGCATTGGCATCACGACGGGGCAAGCCACATGCCACGAGCTTGACGGTCTGTACCAGCAGCACCAAGAACGCGTCGGCAAAGAGCACGTCTTTGGTGAGCAACGCCGCGTAGTTAGAGAACATCGGCATAAACGCAAAGAACAGCAGGATCGCACCGCGAACCGGCAGACTCACGCCCAGTTTGCGCAGCGACGAAATGGAATAGGCCATGCAGGCAGCCGTGATGACGAACTGAGCACAGGTATAGATGGCAAGACCTGCGTTGGCACTGTTGAACAGTGAAAGCCCCAGCTGGACGCACGAGCCGATAATGGCCGTGTGCACTACGGGATGATGCCCGTTGAGCAGCACGTTGGGGTTGAGTAGGCGCAGGTAGTCGCTCGTGCCGTTGGGATAGTTGAACCACTGGCGAATCTGCGCGCCCGTATCTCCCATAAAAAGGCCGGGCAGCGAAGCGATGAGCGTGGGCGTCCAGGCGATCATAAGCACCAGGAAGGGCCCGGCAAAGGGATGGACCGAGAGCACGGCGTGAGTCACACGCCATACGCGGCCAAAGTGCGCTTCGGAAAACGGGATGCGTCGGGAGCTCAGCCAATCTAGACACTCAAAGGCAAGGTAGAAGGCAACGATCGCCAGGAGCATCCAGCCCGCGCCGCCAATCCAGGCGCAGATGATGCGAGCTTTGTCGCCAAGGACAATCTCGGCCGAGTCGGTGAGATCGTAGCTGCGGCCGAACACCATGCAGATGGCGAAGAACAGCGACGGCAGAATGATCGATGGACGCCAGGTGTCGCCACGGCCAAAGAACACGTAGCGAAACGGCAAGGTGAGCAGGCAGGCAAGTGCAAGCAGCATGACCGCGTCGGTATGGCCGGCAAACGAGAGGAGCACCTCGTAGCACACGTACAGCATGCCCGAGGCTTTGGGGTCAATCGCCAAGACTGCGTTGCTCGACACCGGGGCAGGATCGATGGAAAACGCCGTGGTCGCCAACAGCGCGAGCAAAAATGCGATGAGCGTCTGCTTGGCGGGGTAGCGCTTAAACCAGACGATGCGGGCAGCGTCGCGCGCAGCCGTTGTGGAGAGGTCGAAATCCTTCACAGTCCGAAAGCCTTTCTAGAAACCTGCCAAAAAGGGACAGGTTTATTTTGGCAGGTTTTATCTGGG